>CAZWSE010000079.1:0-10297 GCA_964636575.1 uncultured Sulfitobacter sp.
GCTGCACCTTTACCCCCGCACGTTCCAATTCAGACCGGACCGAGCGCGCAATGCCAACTGCCCCGGCCGTATCCCCATGCAGGCAGATCGTATCAATCGGCGTTTCAATCAGCTTGCCTGAGGCGGTGATGATCCCGCCGCGTGTCACCATGTCGACCATGCGCGATGCGGCGAGATCTGCGTCGTGGATGACCGCCCCGTCGAGGCTACGATCCACAAGCGTTGCGTCGTCGTTGTAGGCCCGATCCGCAAAAATCTCGCAGGCGACTTTTGCGCCGAGATCACGCGCCGCCGTTTCAAGTTTGGTTGCGGCGAGCACCATCAGGATCACATCAGGGTCGACTTTCAGGATCGCCTCATAACAGGCCCGCGCGAGGCTTTCGTCCTCGCAGGCCATGTTCGACAAAGCTCCGTGCAGCTTCATGTGCCGTACCTGCCCCCCTGCCGCGCGCGCCATCGCAACGGCTGCGCCAAATTGGTATTGTAGCTGGTGCGCAAGCTCATCATGGGGCACGTTCAACCGCCGCCGCCCGAAGTTTTGCAAATCATCAAAGCCCGGATGCGCGCCGATGCCGACGTCGTTTTCCACTGCCAGCCGCATCGTCTTGGCCATCACTTGCGGGTCGCCTGCATGAAACCCGCAGGCCACGTTGGCCGAGGTCACCACCTGCAACAGCTCCGCATCTGCCCCCATCACCCAAGGCCCGAAGCTTTCGCCCATATCGGCGTTCAAATCGACTGTCAGGGTCATGTGGTGTCCTTTCCGGTGTTCCCGTCTGTCATGCCCGAGATCATTTGATAGGTCAAAAGGTCCGACATATCGCGCGGGTCGCGGATGCGGGGTTTGGGCGCTTGTGGCAGCGCGTCCAAACGGGCTTGATCGGCCAGATGGATCGCCACGGCATCTTCTAAAGTGACCCGCTTGAACCTGATCAGCGCTCCTGTCGGGGCTTGCGCTGCAAGGGCCAGATCACAGGGCAGAACAGTGCCGACCCGTGGATAGCCCCCGATGGTCTGACAATCCGCCAGCAGAATGTAGGGCGCCCCGTCGCCTGTGATCTGGATATCGCCGGGCGTGATCATTTCAGATAGGATCGACAGGCCCGCTTGACCCGCCAACCCGTCGCCCCCGTTCAAGCGCACCCCTTGCCGGTTGCTGCGCGCGTCGCGATGAAAGGTGGTGGCTTGGAACGTCTCAAGCTCCGCCCGATCGAACAGATCATATTGTGGGCCATCCACGTATCGCAATGTGCCCCCCTGGAAGCGGTCTTGGTCGGGCAGCCCCAGCCCCAAACGGCTTACGTTTTGGTCCTTGCCCAGCGGCAGTTCCAGCCCTGCGGTCACGATCTGCCCCAAGCCTGCCGCGATATGTGTGGCGCGGCTGCCTAGGATTTGCGGCGTCTCTACCCCGCCGCCGATGGACAGATAGCCGAAGACCCCCGACACGGCCGCCCCGATGGTCAGCCGTTGCCCTGCTTTGATCAGATGGACCGCGTTCCACGCAAGCGCTTCGTCTTCCACGCTGGCCCGCATCGGCGCACCTGTCAGCGCGATCCGTAGCGCCGTGTCTGATATGAAGGTGCCGCCAAAGCCTGCCATCTCAAGGGCGGCGCAGGTGGTGGGTTGGCCCAGCAATGCAGCCCCTTCGGAGAGGCTCAGTTGGTCAACAGCCCCCCCTGCCGCGACCCCTGCGGAGAGATGCCCTGCCCGCCCCATGTCTTGCACGGTGACAGCGGGGCCTGCGTCGAGGACGCGCAGGATGCTCATGCCAAAGGCTCTGATCGGGGGGCGGTGCTGTCCAGTTCTGACGCGTCGACCGCATGCAATTGCACCATGTCCCCCGCTTTCAGCGCAAAAGCCGGGTCACGGGTCGCATTGAAACACTCAAACCGCGTTTGCCCCACATGCCGCCAGCCCGTGGGGGCGTCTGCCGCGTAGATAATCAACTGCCGGATGGCGACCACAAGTGCGCCGCGTTTCATCTGTTTGGTCAGACCGGTCTGACGCGGAATGTTCCAGTTGTCGGGCAATGTGCCCATGTAAGGCTGCCCCGGCGCAAAGCCCAGCGCCAGCACTTGCACGGGCTGCGCTGTGAAGGATGCGATGGCTTCAGCCTCGGTTTCGCCAGCCAGCTTTGCAGCCTCGGCCAGTTGCGGGCCAAGATCCCCCCCAAACGCGCAAGGTACATGCCAAAGCGTGCGCCCGGCGGGCAGATCCGCGGCGAACCAGTCGCGGGTTGTAAGCGCGTCGCATAACCGGCTGTGAAGATCATCATGGCCCAGCGCCTTCGGATCAAACCGCACAAAAACCGACGCCAATGCAGTTGCCGTTTCTTCCACCCCGCCCCAGCCTTGCGCATCGACATAAGCGCGAAACCCCAAGGCCGCGCGGTTGGCTGTTTCAGACAAGGCATCGGCAAACTGGATCAGATAGCCCGTCACCCCAAGCGGTCTTATGCGGGGGAAGACGTCGCTCATAGATCGCCGCGCATGTGCCACAGTTCAGGGAACAGTTCGACCTCAAGCATGCGGCGCAGGTATTTCACGCCGCTTGTGCCGCCTGTGCCGCGTTTGAAACCGATGACGCGCTCAACCGTGGTGACGTGATTGAACCGCCAGCGACGAAAGTAGTCTTCGAGGTCCATCAGCTTTTCGGCGAGCTCATAGATGTCCCAGTGTTGTTCGGGGGATTTGTAGATGGTGGCCCATGCCTCCATCACCTTTGGGTCCGACGCATGGGGGCTGCGCATTTTGTAGACACTTGGATCGAATTTCAGGTTCAATTCGGCCTCTAGCGCCCGCAGCGCCACATGATAGAGCGATGGATTGTCCAGTTCCGCCGTCAGTTTGCCGTGCAAATCGGTGCGGTGTTCGTGGACTTTCAGCATTTGCAAGTTGCGGTTTCCAAGCACGTATTCGATCAGCCTGTATTGGTGCGATTGAAAACCGGACGAGGCCCCCAAGGCATCGCGGAACGTGGTGTAGTCGCTGGGCGTCATGGTGCGCAGCACGTCCCACGCGTTGTTGAGTTGCTCAAATATCCGCGCCACGCGGGCCAGCATTTTGAAGGCCTGATTGTGCCGCCCCTGCCCGATGTAGGTGCGGGCCGCATCCAGTTCGTGCAGGATCAGCCGCATCCAAAGCTCTGACGTTTGGTGCTGGATGATGAACAGCATCTCGTCGTGGGCCTCCGATAGCGGCCCTTGTGCGTCGAGCATTTTATCCATGCCCAGATAGTCGCCATAGCTCATGTCGGATTTGAACGACATCTTGGCGCCGTCTTGGGCGGGATCATAGGCGTCGGTCAAGGGTGTGCTCCTTGCTTTTGCGCTTAGGTCTTTTTGCGATCATCCGGCACGTTCATACCGGCAAGCCCGCTGTTGCCCAGATCGACCGAGGCAAACGGCCCACCGTGGCACATGTGCCCCACATCATGCGGGTTCAGTGGTTCAGCTTCAGCCAAGACCTTTTCGGCATAGTCTTCAGCGTTGTCTTTCGGGCGGTAGCCAAGGAAAGATGCATTGGCATTGTCGACAGGCGCGCGGTCGTTATTGGACACACCATAGCAGATCGTGAACCCTGTGACGGGTGTATCGATGGACCGTTGCACCAGTTGGATCAGGTCATCATAGCTGAGCCACGACCCGAGCGAGCGTGGGTTGTTGACCTGTGCGGCTGACAAGATGCGCAGATGCACCGATTCAATGCCCCGCTTTTCCCAATACATCCGGCCCAGATCTTCGGTGAAGCACTTGGCCAGCCCGTAGAAGGTATCTGGTCGGTGCGGGACATCTGTGCCGATGAATTCATTCTTGGGATACATACCAACCGCGTGGATGGACGAGGCATAAACCACCCGCCGCGCCCCGTGTTTGTGCGCTGCTTCCCAGACGTTGTAGGACCCGACGAAATTCGGGCCGAGCAGGTCTTCAAAGGGCGCTTCATCGACGATCGCGCCGAAGTGGATGATCATGTCGGCGCCTTCGCACAGATCCACGATGGCCGCTTTGTCCGCCAGATCGGCTTTCACGTAAGTCTCGCCCGCGTAAAGCTTGCCGATGTCATCCGCGATGTCAGTGGACACCAACGTGTCGCACATCTTGGCCAGCGGTTCGCGCAGGTAGGATCCAAGGCGGCCTGCGGCTCCGGTGAGGACGAGTTTTTTCATGTCTATGTTCCTGTTTCTTGTCAGTTTGGCCTCAGGCCAGTTTGCTTTTCATGGTCGAGACCAGTGTATCGGCGGCTTTCGCCAGAAGGGCTGTGTCGCTGCCGCAAGCCACGAAGGTGAACCCGTCGTTCAGCAGATCAGCCGCAAAGGCGGGGTCATTCACAAGCGTGCCCACAGGCACCCCCATTTCCATCAGCTTTTTGGCGGCGGGTTTGATGAGATCCCAAACATCCCCGTCCATAGGCCGCCCAAGCTTGCCCATATCGGCGGCAATGTCGGCGGGTCCGAAGAAGATACCACTAACGCCGTCCAGCGCACCGATCTCAGTCGCAAGCCCCACGGCCTCAACCGTTTCAAGCTGCAACAACACGGTCGTCTCATCCTCGACCTTTGCAGCGTAATCGGCGATCCGCCCGAACTTGTTGGCGCGTGTGTTGCCGGACACGCCGCGGATGCCGTTGGGCGGATAGCGTGTCGCGGCGATGGCGGCTTTGGCCTCATCCACATTGCCGATCATGGGGAACAAAAGCCCCTCGGCCCCAAGATCAAGCACGCGTTTCACTGCAACAGGATCATTCCATTCAACCCGCACAAGGGCGGTGGTGTCGTAGCTGGCAAAGACCTGTAATTGGGCAAGGACAGAGAAATAATCGTTGGGTGAATGTTCCATATCGATCAGCGCCCAATCAAAGCCCGAGGGCGCTGTAACCTCTGCCCCGAAGCCCGAACACAGCGAAATCCAAAGCCCGATCTGTTTTTCCCCGCGGGCAAGGGCTGCGGTGAAAGGATTGCTGGCGAGTTTCATCAGATCACGGCCTTTTCGATGTAGGGTGTGTTGCTGGCGATCCGGTCATATCCCAGCGGCGACAGATCAAGACTGCGGTATTCGCCGTAGGTCAAAAGCTCTGACATGGCGCGGCCCATCGCGGGGGATTGTTGCAGCCCGTGGCCGGAGAACCCGTTTTGGAACATGAAGTTCTCAACCTCATTGTGCGGGCCAATGATCGCGTTGTGATCGAGCGTATTATAGGCGTAGTGCCCCGCCCATTCGCTTTGCACTTTGATGGCCTCAAACTGCGGGATACGGGTCGCGAGGATGGGCCAGACGTGATCCTGCCAGATGCTGTGATCCATATCGAAATCATCATAGGCCACGGCGGGGTCCACATCCGTATGCCCCCCTGTCTGGTAAGTCCCGCCCCCGTTTTCGCGCACATGCACGCCAGAGGGGTCAATGGTCAGCGGCAGGTCCCGATCCAAAGGCTGTTCGGCTTTGAACACCCATGAATAGCGCTTGCGTGGCTCGACCGGAATTTTGATGCCCGCCATTTCAGAGGTACGCGTGGCGCGCGGGCCGGAGGCATTGACGACAGCACCGCAGGAAATGACCTCTCCGCTGGCCAGCGTCACGCTTTCGACTTTTGTGCCCGCCGCGTTATTGGTCATAGCGGTCACTTCGTTGTGGATGTATTCCGCACCGTTTTCGCCTGCGATCCGGCGTTGCCAGTCAAAGACGGCTGATCCGTCCCAATAGCCTTCATCCACCAGATTGATTGATCCCAACACGACGTCATCGACGTTGTAGAAAGGGTATGCGGCTTTGATCTCATCAGGGGTCATCAATTGGGTGGCAGCGCCTGCGGCCTGTTGAACCTTGAGGTTGTCGCGTAAGGTACCGGCAAATTCGTCCGTGTCGGCCAGATACATATACCCAAAGCTGCGGATCGTGAGGTCCGGCACGCGGGTATCGCCGCCCATAAATTCGCGCAGGCCTTTGATGTATTCCGCACCAAACTGCGAAATCCGCACGTTCAATTCTGTGGAATACTGCTGCCGGATGCAGCTGTTGGTATGGGCGGTGGAGCAGAGCGAATAGCTCGGATCGCGCTCAACCACCAAAATAGTGCCGTTGAAGTCGGGATTGTTGGTCAAAAACCACGCCGTAGACGACCCGTGGATCGCCCCGCCGACGATGACAACATCGTAGCTTTTGCGCTTGGGGGCTTGGTGCGAAGGGCTCATATTTGGGGCATCCTTTGGAATCGTCGTATCGCCCGACAGTAGAACCGTGCTTTGGCTTGAGTTTCAAATGATTTCATCTGATTGCAGTTTGGTCAGACTGCCCTAAATCCTTGTGTAAGAGCTTTGCATAGGATCCGACCCATGTCTGACGACAAAACCGCTGTGCTTTACAACGCAGACTGCCCCGTCTGCAATTTCGAGATCAGCCACTACGCCAAGTACGCGGATACCAAAGGGCTGCCGATCCGGTTTGATGATCTCAACACTGATGCACTGGCGGAATGGGGGCTGGACAGTGATACGGCTGCGCGCAGGCTTTACGTGACCAAAGACGGGCAGCTTTATTCGGGGATCCCGGCGTTTTTGATCCTATGGGCGGATATGCCCCGCTACACATGGGTCGCCCGCATTGTGGGCTTGCCTGGGATCAAGCAGCTGTCAGGGCTGGCTTATGACTACGTGCTGGCGCCCGTGATCTACAAAATGCACCTGCGGCGACAAAGCAAAGCTGCGGATTAAGAACGCAGCGCCCTTAAGAAGTCGGTGTTACGGCAAAAGCTCGGCGCGGTTTGAACCGGTGTTTCAGCGCTCAGGCGCGCTTCGCAGTGATCGGGGTTTGAACAGTCTGTGCAGCGCAGAACTGCATCCGTCAGTTCATCAATCGAGACCGCGCCAGAGCGTGTTTTGCGTTCAAGATCGACGCCCAAACTGCTGGCCATGCGGTCCACCAAAGCGGCGTGTCGTTTCAAAACGGATATATTGCGCATCATGCGTCCTTTCCCATTGGAATGGTGACACTGTAGCGTCCCCCGCCCGACGCGACCTTGACCCATGTCAAATACAAAGAGGGGGAAAAATGCGGGCAAATTGTCAGAACGGGGTCAGGTATTCCTCACCTGACAGGTGGATGTGTATCCAATAGACAGATGTTACGCGGAATTTTCCCGCAGTATTTTCGACACAACACATTGTTATAAAACACATTAAAAGGCATTCGCCATGCAATTCATATTCTTTAACCCTGCGTGGGCAGAAATCATCGGGGTCGCTGGCTTTGCGCTTTATGTTGTCAATTACTCGTTGCTCACAACACGGGTTTTGTCAGGCGACAGCATCGCCTATTTCGCAATCAACCTCAGTGCTGCGTCGCTTGTGTTGATCGGGTTGAGCACGAATTTCAACCTCGCCGCCGCGCTGATCCAGTTGTTCTTTATTGGGATGTCGATACTTGCCATTGTGCTGCGGATGATCCGCCGCGGGCAGGCCCGTCGCTTGGCTTAAAGCCCCGCTGCGACCCGACGCACCGTTTCCAGCCGTTCCGCATTGGGCGGGTGTGTGCCCAAGAACCTGTCACCCGGATCGGGGATACGCGTAAAGAACGCCGCCCCCCGCACCGGATTGAACCCCGCGCGGGCGGTTATAACCGTGCCCAGCGCATCCGCTTCCAGTTCGTGTGTTTTGGAGTGGGTCCGCGCACCCACCTGAGCGCCCAAGCGTTGGGCCGATTGAATGGATCCCGCACTGCCGCCAGTCAGCCCTGCAAGGCCTGAAAAGATGATCGCTCCTGCAATCGCATTTTGCTTTTGCTCGGCGATATGGCCTTCAATGTGGTGTGCGGCCTCGTGGCCCAAGATAAAGGCCAGCTCATCGGCGTTGCGCGCATCTGCAATCAGCGCGACCGTGAAGCCAATGATCGGGCGGTTGTTCTTGTCGAGCGTTTGGAACGCATTTGCAGGCTGGCCGGCGCGGTCATCCACAACGATCTGGAAATCACAGTTCACACCCTGGGTACGGGCGCGGCATTCACGCTCTGCCACGGGTTCGACCGTTTTGACCACCTGCACAAAGGTCCGCGCAGACGAGTTTGGCGGCACTGCCGGTGCGGGCGTGGCGGCGGGTTGGGTCTGCGCCGGTCCGGTTTGCGTGGTCGGCGGCACGTCACAAGCCGAGACACTCAGTGCTGCAAACCCTGCTGTTATCCATCGCATCATTTGGAAACCCTCCGACATACTGTTGCACAGAAGCTTAGCACGCCGCGCCAAAGCTGCCAGCCCCAATCAGGAATCGTCATGTCTTGAACATTGCGGCGGCACAGGCCATTTGAAGCATATGTTTTCAATAGAACACGATTTTGACGCCACAGTGATCACTTTGATCGACGATGGCGCGGCCCCTCTTCAAGAAGATGTGACCGTGCGCGCCTTTGCCGAATGTATCACCGTTGAACAATATGACCCGCGCACGGATCAGGCGGTACGGCTGACCTTTTCGCCCGAACAGGTGCGTGATTTGGCTGCT
The DNA here is from genome assembly GCA_964636575.1 of uncultured Sulfitobacter sp. Lineage (GTDB taxonomy): Bacteria > Pseudomonadota > Alphaproteobacteria > Rhodobacterales > Rhodobacteraceae > CAZWSE01. Next base: position 8,488 of record CAZWSE010000079.1, read on the forward strand.
GCTTTGGATCTGCCCGAAGGCATCTACAAGATCGCCCGCGAAAACCCAGCGGGATGACGTAGACATTTGGCACCGTCGCGGGGATAGTTTGCCTGACACATCAAAGGGGGGATCACATGACAACCGGCTTTTTCTGGGACGAGACGTGTTTTTGGCACGCAGGCGGCAACTATGCGTTTACTTTGCCCATCGGCGGGCTTGTGCAACCCTTGGCCGCAGGCGGGTTGCCGGAAAACCCCGAAACCAAGCGCCGCCTGAAGAACCTGATGGATGTGACTGGATTATCGAAAGAATTGTCACTTACGGGTGCTGACCCTGCGACCACCGAAGACCTCGCCCGCGTCCACCCCCAAAGCTACCTGACTGCCTTCAAAGACCTCTCCGATGCAGGCGGTGGAGAGCTGGGCATGCGCACCCCTTTTGCCAAAGGCGGGTATGAGATCGCGGCGCTGTCTGCGGGTCTGACCATCAGCGCTGTTGAGGCCGTGCTGCGCGGTCAGATGGACAATGCCTACGCCCTGTCCCGTCCACCCGGCCACCATTGTCTGCCAGATTTCCCCAACGGGTTTTGCCTGCTCGCCAATATTGCGATCGCCATTGAAGCGGCCAAAGCCAAGGGGTTGGCGGGCCGCGTCGCCGTGCTCGATTGGGATGTGCACCACGGCAATGGCACAGAACATATCTTCTATGACCGCGACGATGTGCTGACGATTTCGCTGCACCAGCACCAGAATTACCCCATTGATACCGGCGATATTGCTGATCGGGGCACGGGTGCGGGCCTTGGCTACAATATGAACGTACCCTTGCCTGCAGGGTCTGGCCATCTGACCTATATGGCCTGCATCGATCAAATTGTGCGCCCTGCTTTGGACGCCTTCAAGCCTGATCTGATCATCGTCGCCTGCGGATACGATGCGGCCATGGTGGACCCCTTGGCGCGGATGATGGCCACCGCAGATACATTCCGGCAGATGACATTGAAGATGCGCGAAGCCGCTGATGATCTGTGTGATGGCAAACTGGTTCTGGTGCACGAAGGCGGCTATTCCGAAGCCTACGTGCCCTTCTGCGGCCATGCGACGCTTGAAGCCTTGTCCGGCAGCAAAATCACCGCCCCTGACCCGTTCGAGGCCGCCTTCAAAGCCCGCCAGCCGCAGCCGCGGTTTGAGACGTTCTTGCAAGACACGGTCACAGATTTTGCCCAAACGCTTCTAAAGGACTTCCCCAATGCCTGATCGCAATCAAGCAGCGCTCGACTTTTTGCTGACGCGCAGATCGCGCCCTGCCAAAACATTGGACGGCCCCGTGCCGGACCACACCGCATTGACTGAAATCCTGACCGCCGCCGCGCGCACGCCCGATCACGGCAAGCTGGAGCCTTGGCGGTTTATAGTCCTTGATACCCCCGCCCTGCGCCGTTTGGGCGATTTGGTTGGCGATCTGTCTGCCCAGCGGGATTTGAACACTGAGGACACCGCCAAAGCCCGCCATGCCTATGACACGGGCCATTTGGCGGTTGTGGTGGTCGAAAGCCCGAAAGCATCGCCAAAAATTCCGCCGATTGAGCAAACCTATTCCGCAGGTGCGGTCTGCCTGTCCCTGCTCAACGCCGCTTTGGCGGCGGGCTGGGGGGCAAACTGGCTGTCCGGCTGGCCTGTCTATGACAGTGCGTTTATGGGCACCGGATTGGACTTGTCGACACATGAACGGATCGCAGGGATCATCCACATCGGCACCGAACGCTCCGCCCCACCCGAACGCCCCCGCCCCGATTTGGGCGCGATTGTAAGCTGGCCTGAGGGGATGG
>CAZWSE010000079.1:10397-15634 GCA_964636575.1 uncultured Sulfitobacter sp.
CCCGAACGCCCCCGCCCCGATTTGGGCGCGATTGTAAGCTGGCCTGAGGGGATGGGTGGCGATCAAACTGGTCAGACATGAAACGAGTTTCGTTGATAGTGGCACTGACGTGCCTGCTAACAGGCACTGCCCTAGCGGAAACGGCGAAACCATCCTGCCTTCCGGCTTGGGCAAATCCCGACTTGCCACGAACAACGAACACCTATCAGTTCTGGTCTTCTACGCGAAATGAACCTGTCAACTTAGGCCCGCGGCTAAATCAACCAATGTACTACTGGAACAGAGGTGCATTGTTTCGAATTGAATACGGGTTCTTCAATCCGTGGTTTGTATCTCAAACGGATGAGGACATTGAGTTTCCCGAAAAGGAAGATTTCTTGTCCAACCTTTCAAGCAGTTCGACGATCACAGGCTACGATCCGTCGACGGGGGCTTACAATCCCGACCTGTTGGAGAGAGACGATGTAAGATCACCAACGCTCTGGTTTTGGATGCCATCGCTGAGGTATGTCGAGCAGAACATGCGAACAGGTTACGATTTTCACCCGTGCGAGCCGGGTCGCGAACCTGCTGGTAAAGGTGAGTATGCCGTCCAGTTTCGCATTGAATGGCCCGGGCTGGCAGGAGTTGAAAAATCGCCGCAGGTCGAGCGCTTCGAGAACGCTGAAAAAAAGCCGATTTTGAACCCAGACTTTTTTCAGATCTTCAATGACCAGTACGCTGTCAATCTTCACTGCACAGAAGACCGAGGGTGTCAGGGACAAGTATGGGACAAGAAGCGCAACTACATTTTGTCTGTGATGTTTCCTGAAATACTGCGCGAACAAGACCCTGAGAGCTTTTGGCAACCCCCTGCATTCGCGGCGATCCAGCTTTTGGAAAGCTGGAAGGTAGAAATAACTGAAAGCACATCCCATGATCCTTGACGCCTTCACCAAATCCCTGTCCCAAATGGGCGACCCGCGGTTTTTGCGGGTGTTGGGGCTGGGTGTGGGGCTGGCGATTGCGTTGTTGGTGGCGGTGTTTTTCGGCACCCAATGGCTGATCGGATCGATGCTGTCCGGCCCCATCAGCCTGCCGTGGGTGGGAGAGGTCAACTGGCTGGACGAGGCGCTGCGCTATGCCTCTATCCCTGCGTTTTTGATCGCCTCTGTGTTCCTGATGGTGCCTGTGGCGTCGATGATGACCTCGTTTTTCCTCGATACAGTGGCAGACGCGGTTGAGGACAAGCACTACAAAGGCCTGCCTGACACCCCCGGTGTGCCGTTCTTCGATGCATTAAAGGATTCAATCGGGTTTTTGGGGCTGATGCTGGTGGTGAACGTCCTGGCGATCATCCTCTATCTGCCGTTCATCTTCCTGTTTCCGCCGATGGTGCCTGTCATCTTTTGGGCCGCGAACGGGGCTTTGCTGGCGCGGGAATACTTCACGCTTGCAGCCGCCCGCAGGATCGGATGGGCCGCCGCCAAGGCGCTCCGCAAGCAAAACAGGATGACCCTATGGGCGGCAGGGTTCTTGATGGCCGTGCCACTGTCTGTACCTGTCGTGAACCTATTGGTGCCGATAATGGGGGCCGCGACGTTCACCCATCTCTTTCACAAGATGTATCGGGCCTAGCTGCGCGGGCCGAAGCGGTCGAAGAAATCCAGATCCTCGATCGTGATCCAGCCCGACAGGATGATCCCCGCGATCAGGCACCACAACACGACGGACAACGCCGTTGTAATCCATGCCTTTTTCTTCAGGTTATGAACCTCGGGCGCACCTGCATGGGTGCCCGGTACGATTTCGCCGCGATCCCCTTGGGTTTGGACGCGGATCGGCAGCACGATCAGGAAGGTCATAAACCAGATGACTGAGAACAGAACGAATGCGGATGTGATGCCCATCAGACCTGTTCCAGTTCCACCAGACATCCGTTGAAGTCTTTGGGATGCAGGAACAATACGGGCTTGCCGTGGGCACCGATTTTAGGCTCTCCGCTGCCCAAGACGCGCGCACCGGTGGTCACCAGATGGTCGCGGGCTTCGATGATGTCGTCCACTTCGTAGCAGACATGGTGCATGCCACCCGATGGGTTCTTGTCGAGGAACGCCTGAATGGGGCTGTTGTCGCCCAAAGGATAGAGCAACTCGATCTTGGTGTTGGGCAGTTCAATAAAGACGACGGTTACCCCGTGATCCGGCTCATCCTGTGGAGCGCCCACGTTGGCGCCTAGCGCGTCGCGGTATTGGGCGGATGCGGCCTCCAGATCAGGGACAGCGATAGCGACATGGTTTAGGCGACCGATCATGGATTTGGACCTCATAGGGTTGATGTTGATACGTGATCTATATGCGCGAGGGCGCAAGGCAAGGCAATATTCGGCGGTACATTAACGGAGCGTTAGCTATCTTTGGCTTAGCGTCGGCGCAACCAATCGTCCCATAGGAGCGCCGACATGGATGACCGTGAGAACTTTCTAGCCCAATTGCCCTCTCCGACGGCATCGCGCCCTCTGCTGGGATTAACCATTCTGGCGGTCGAGGACAGCCGTTTCGCCTGCGAGGCCATGCGGCTTTTGTGCCTGCGCTCCGGTGCACGGATCAGACGGGCAGATTGTTTGCGATCTGCGCGGCGGCATTTGAAAGTGTACCAGCCTTCTGTTGTGATCGTTGATCTGGGCCTGCCCGATGGCAGCGGGCTTGATCTGATTACAGAACTAGCAGATGCCAGCCCGCGGATCGGGGTTATTCTTGCGACCTCTGGCGATACAGGCGTTGAACAAAACGCCTTGAACGCGGGCGCTGACGGGTTTTTGTCGAAACCGATTTTGTCGCTGGGTCTGTTTCAGGAACAAATCCTGTCGCAACTGCCTTCAGATAGGCAACCCACCGGCCCCCGGCGCATCAGCACCGATGAGGTCAGGCCCGACCCTATCGCCTACCGCGATGACATGGCCCATGTGGCAGACGTTCTGGCCGACGAAGAAGGCGGGCGCACCTTGGATTATGTGGCGCAGTTTTTGGGCGGCGTTGCGCGCAGTGCAGATGACAAAACCTTGGAACAAGCTGCGGCGGATTTGGCCGATGCACGCGCGAAAGGTGCGCCGGTGGCGACCGAGATGGCCCGCATTGCGGGGTTGGTCCAAGACCGGCTGAAAGAGAAAATCGCGATCTAGCAGCTAACGGTCGGGTCCGTTGCCACCAAAACAGGTGCCGTCCAATCGGTAAGGCTATTGATCTGACGCCCCGCGTCGTCAAAGTTTTCTGGTGACAACCAGCGGGTAAAGGCCGCGTTCAACGCCGGCCATTCGCTGTCGATTGCAGCAAACCAAGCCGTATCGCGGTTGCGCCCCTTAACGATCAAGGCCTGCCGGAACACCCCTTCATAGCTGAACCCAAGACGCTGCGCCGACCTGCGGGACGGGGCGTTAAGCGCGTTGCATTTCCATTCATACCGTCTGTATCCAGCCTCAAACGCCCATTTCATCATCAGATACATGGCCTCGGTCGAGGCAGCGGTGCGTTGCAGGGCGGGCGCGAAGTTTATATTGCCGACCTCAATGGACCCAGCGCTTGGGTCGATCCGCAGATAGCTTGCCACGCCCACAAACTCCCCCGTCTGCACATCCTGCACAGCATAGAAAAAATGCGAAGGGTTCGCGACGGTGTCACGGATCCAAGCGTGATAGTCTTCAACACGGTCAAACGGCCCATAAGGCAGGTAATCCCAGACGAAATCATGCCCGATATACGCAGGATAAAGGGCTGCGGCGTGTTTATCCGCATCCAAGGGTTCCAACCGAACCGTGCGACCGCTCAGGATTTCCCCGCAAGGCACCGCAGGCGGCACCCAATTGAGAACCTTTTCGCCCACCGGACGGTCCGTGCCCTGTGCGTCAGTCTTCATCCCAAAGCCCCCATATACGCCCTACTTTCGGTCAAGATTGCTTAAAATGACCCCGCAAACCACCTCAAATCGCCGCATGCCTGTCCAGCTTTGACCACATTGCACCGTCATAACGATGTCAGACAGTGTAGTTGAACGCCTTTGAAAGGACGTACCATGAAATCGATTTTTGCAAAATTTGCCCGCGATGAATCCGGCGCAATCACAGTTGATTGGGTTGTTCTTTGTGCAGCGGTTGTTGGTCTTGCCGCGACCGCCACTTTGGCGATCCAGACCAGCACCGATGGTCTTGCACAAAACACCGGAACATACATCAATTCGCAGGACTTCTTCTAAGTCCCGCACAAAACCTCGCTCACAACTTGGTTTTATTGAAAAACCGGTGCGGACCTCCCCCGCGCCGGTTTTTTCGTGCGCGCGGGCCTAGGCCTTATCTTGCGGAATGACCCGCAGACCCAGTTCCATCAATTGATCCGACATCGGATCATTGGGCGCATTCATCATCAAGTCTTCAGCGCGCTGGTTCATCGGGAACATGATGACTTCGCGGATGTTGGCCTCGTCTGCCAGCAACATGACAATCCGGTCGATCCCGGCCGCACAGCCACCGTGGGGCGGCGCGCCATACTGAAAAGCGTTGACCATCCCGCCAAAGCGCTTTTCGACTTCTTCTTTGCCGTAGCCTGCAATTTCAAAGGCTTTGAACATGATCTCAGGGCGGTGGTTCCGGATCGCACCTGATACCAATTCATAGCCATTGCAGGCCAGATCATATTGATATCCCAGCACTTTTAGGGGATCACCTTCCAGCGCTTCCATCCCGCCTTGGGGCATTGAAAACGGGTTGTGCTCAAAATCGATCTTGCCGGTTTCGTCGTCTTTCTCATAAATCGGGAAATCCACGATCCAAGCGAAGGCAAAGCGGTCTTCGTCGATCAGTTTCAGCTCTTTGCCGATCTCGTTGCGGGCGCGCCCTGCGATGGCTTCAAAGGCGGAGGGCTTACCACCCAAGAAGAAGGCAGCGTCGCCGACCTCAAGGCCAAGCTGTTGACGAATGGCCTCGGTCCGTTCAGGGCCGATGTTTTTGGCCAAAGGCCCTGCGGCTTCCATGCCCTCACCCTGATCGCGCCAGAAGATGTAGCCCATGCCGGGCAGACCTTCTTTTTGGGCAAAAGCATTCATGCGGTCACAGAACTTGCGGCTGCCGCCTGTTGGCGCAGGGATCGCACGGATTTCTGTGCCCTCTTGTTCCAGCAGTTTGGCAAAGATGGCAAAACCAGAACCTGCGAAATGATCCGAGACCACCTGCATCTTAATCGGGTTGCGCAGATCGGGCTTGTCAGAGC
>CAZWSE010000080.1:0-1697 GCA_964636575.1 uncultured Sulfitobacter sp.
CTCCTGCAAGTGGTACAATTCCTTCTGATGTCCGTGCCAACGAACCTCGAACTGGGACAAGGCAAAACGATGGGGGCGCGCGATCCGGACCGGCTCGGAAAACCGATCGTTGAACAGGTCTCGCCAACCACCGGCAGGCTCATCCGGGCCATGAACAACCACTTTGAGGCACTGATCCTCTTCACCATCGCCGTGCTCGTGATCGAACTCAGCGGACAATCCAACACACTGACCAAACTCTGCGCACATACATACCTGATCGCGCGGATCTTCTACATTCCAGCCTACGCACAAGGGCTCACACCTTGGCGGTCCATCATCTGGGCCATAGGATTTCTGGCAACCGTCGTCATGCTCCTCGCAGCGCTCTTCTAAGCTTCTTCTTGGAAAAATACCGCGGGGAAGAGGCGAAAGCCTCTGGGGCAGAGCCCCTAAAACATCAAACGGGCGCAGCCCACCGTTAAAAGGATCATACCAATGGCCAACTACGACGTCATCATCATCGGTTCCGGCCCCGGCGGCTATGTGTGTGCAATCCGTTGCGCGCAACTGGGGCTAAAAGTGGCCTGCGTCGAAGGACGCGACACGCTCGGTGGCACCTGCCTCAACGTGGGCTGCATCCCGTCCAAAGCACTGCTGCACGCCAGCCACATGCTGCACGAAGCAGAACACAACTTCGCGGCTATGGGCCTAAAAGGCAAAAGCCCCTCGGTCGATTGGAAACAGATGCAAGCCTACAAGGAAGACACGATCGGACAAAACACCAAAGGCATCGAATTCCTGTTCAAAAAGAACAAGATCGAATGGATCAAAGGCTGGGCCTCCATCCCTGAGGCAGGCAAAGTGACAGTTGGCAAAGACACACACACGGCCAAGAACATCATCATCGCCTCAGGGTCCGAGCCGTCTCCGCTCAACGGGGTCGAAGTCGACGAAAAAACGGTCGTCACCTCCACAGGCGCCCTGACGCTTGGCAAAGTGCCAAAGAAGCTGATCGTGATCGGCGCAGGCGTCATCGGGTTGGAACTGGGGTCGGTCTACAAACGGCTCGGGTCCGAGGTCACCGTCATCGAATTCTTGGATGTCATCACCCCCGGCATGGACGGCGAAGTGCAAAAGCAATTCCAGAAACTGCTGCAAAAACAGGGCTTGGAATTCATCATGGGGGCGGCGGTCCAATCGACCAAAACCACCAAAACCAAAGCAACCGTCACCTACAAATTGCGCAAAGACGACAGCGAACACACGCTTGACGCAGATGCTGTGCTACTCGCGACTGGTCGACGCCCCTACACCGACGGGCTGGGGCTTGAAGCACTCGGGATGGATATGTCCCCGCGCGGGCAGATCGTGACAAACGCCTCATGGGAAACCTCAGTCAAAGGCATCTACGCCATCGGAGACGCAATCGCGGGGCCAATGCTCGCACACAAAGCCGAAGACGAAGGCATGGCCGCAGCCGAGGTCATCGCGGGCAAGCATGGGCACGTCAACTACGGGGTCATCCCCGGCGTCATCTACACGCACCCCGAGGTCGCGAACGTCGGCGAAACCGAGGAAACCCTCAAAGAAGCGGGCCGCGCCTACAAGGTCGGCAAATTCAGCTTCATGGGCAACGGACGGGCCAAGGCCAACTTTGCAGCAGACGGGTTTGTGAAAATTCTAGCCGACAAAGACACAGACCGGATCTTGGGCGC
>CAZWSE010000080.1:1797-15519 GCA_964636575.1 uncultured Sulfitobacter sp.
CTACAAACCCTAACCCCCACGCGGAACAAGCCGCAGGCGCCGCGTGATCGGCTGACCGCCCTACGAGCAGGCGATTTGCTCACCTCGGGGCGCAACATATCTATTGAACCTGCTTGGCCACCATAAAGTGCCCTAGAAAAACCCACGGCCGCCAACCCTCGGTCAGCCTTGAGCAAACCCTCACCACATCGTCTTCGCCGCCCGCGCAGCCCATGCGTCGTCATAAGGCGCACCACCCTCTTCGCCGTCGGTGATCTCGGCCATGATCTCGCCAATCGTGGGCAACCCGTCACTTTCATCAACACCCCAAACACCCGCCCGCAGCAAAGCTCGTGCGCATTGGGAATAGACCTCCAAAATCGACACCACAATCACGGTCGCAGGCAAACGGCCCTTCTTTTCAAACCGACCGCGCAACGCAGCGTCCGTAGTCAGCTTGGCCGTGCCATTCACGCGCATCACATTGTTCGATCCGGGCACAAAGAACATCAACGACACGCGGCCATCGCTGACGATATTGCGCAGGGTATCCAGCCGGTTATTGCCACGCCAATCCGGCAGGGCAAGCGTGCTCGGGTCCAACTCCAACACCACAGGGCCATCATCACCCCGCGGGCTGCCATCCGTGCCAGCACCCCCAACGGTCGAGATCACACACAGTCGCGACCGCATGATCCAATCGCGATAAAGCGGCGTCAAAACGGGGGTCACCTTACGAAGCGACACAGCCCCCGGCGCGCCATACAAATTCTCTAATTCATCAATGTTTTCAACGTAGTGCATCCGGATCAAACCCCGCTTCTACCATCAGCTCGTTCGACCGTTTCTCAACGACCTCCTCGATCTTGGCCATGAAGGCATCGCGGTCCATGCCAGGCGCGATCGGGTCCATATACTCAACCACAGCAACTCCCGGTTTGCGCATAAGCCCATGCTTTGGCCACAGAACACCGACGTTTGTAGCAACAGGAACACAGACCTGCCCCAGCTCTTCGTACAACACACCCGTGCCGATCTTGTAAGGCGCTTTGACGCCCGGCGCGATGCGGGTGCCTTGGGAATAAATGATCAACTGACCGGCCTCTTCATGGCCAGCCTCGACATCTTCGACCATCTTCTTGATGGCAGCGCCACGCTTGCCCCGCTCGACCGGAACACAGTCCAGCATCTTGGCGTATTGGCCGATGACAGGCATCCAAAGAACCGACTTTTTCATGATGAATTTGGCGCGCGGCAGGCCGGTGAAGACCATCATGATGTCAAGAAACGATTGGTGCTTTGACGCGATCAAGGCCTCACCTTCAGGCGGGGTGCCGCGAAATTCGCATTTGATCCCGACCATCCAAGAGGCGGTCCAGAACACCCAGCGGGAATAGGCCTTGCAGGTAAACCGCGCACCATTTGGGCTGAGCAATGCATAGGGCAGCAGCACCAACCCAAAAATCGGCATCATGATATACATCTGCACCGTGAACAGCACCGACCGGATGCCCTGAACTATGTTTCCCATTACGCCATCCTCGCCAAAGTTCGCCGCGCCGCAGCTCGTGTGGCACCGTAAGCCACAACGGCCCCGATGATAGGGATCAGCACAGGCAAACCCCAATGCCATCCCTGAAAGCCAAGCCCCGTCAAAAACCCGCCCTCGTCCGAGGCTGCAGGCAACAAAGCCACCGCAATCATTCCCAGCACGGTCCCGATAAAGGCCCCGACCAAGGCGCGGATCGTAAAACGGCGGACAAAGGCCAGCACGATGTACCTGTCCTTTGCGCCCACAAGACGTAGAACACGAATGACACGCTCGCTCGCCGCAAGGGCCGCATTGGCTGCCAAAGTGATCATCGCGGCCATCATCAGGGCAATCAGCGCGATTGCAATCCAGCCCAATCCGTTCAATCGGGTTGCGGCGGCCATCAAAGGCGCGCGCCATCGGCTGTGGTCATCCAAAACAGCGCCAGGGGCCTCTGCGGCCAACCGCAGGCGCAGACCAGCCGCATCATAGCCATCATCCTCGGCCAATATCTCAATCAGTTGCGGAACAGGCAAAGCGTCTAAAGGCAGGTCTTCCCCCAACCAAGGGCTCAGCAAAGCCTTCTGTTCTTCCACCGTCAACGCACGGGCAGAAGCCACCCCGCTCGTAGTATCCAATACCCGAAGGGCAGCAGCCGTCTGCGTCTCCATCTCTCCGGCTGGGGCATTGATGCGCAGGGTCGTCGATTGAGCGAGATCCTCACCCCACCGATCCGCCAAACGCCCCGCAGCCAGCGACAAAGCCAGCGCAAACACAGTCAAAAAGGCCATCGCAGCGGCCACAAAACCCGTCAAACGGGACGTGATGCCAGTGGGGGGCACAACCTGATCTGCTTGACGGTCACCCACCACAAAATCGCGCACACCTGCCAGAACTTTGCTCATAGATCTGCCCCCGCCTGCTGAATCCGACGGTTATTGATACGCAAAACGCGGGCCTGCACTTGGGTCTTGGCGGCGCGGATCAAGGTCAAATCATGGGTGGCGATCAAAACCGTTTTCCCCATTTTATTCAACTCTACCAGCAACTTAAGAAGACGTTGCGACATTTCCCAATCGACGTTTCCGGTCGGCTCATCCGCCAAAACAACATCGGGCGACATGATGACGGCACGGGCCAAAGCAGCACGCTGCCGCTCGCCCCCGGAAAGCTCGGGCGGCAGGGCATCAGCACGTTTGTGCAGGCCGACCCAACTCATCAATTCGTTCAGATTTTCCAATTCGGCAGCAGGGTCACGACCAGACACGCGCAAAGGCAGCGCAATGTTGTCGGACACCGGCAAATGGTCCAGAAACTGACAGTCTTGGTGCACCACTCCGATACGACGGCGCAGCAAAGCAATTTCATCGCGACCGTAAGCGTGAATATCACTGTCAAACAGCTGAACCGTCCCGGCAGAGGGCAGCAAAGCGCCATAGCACAGCTTCAGCAGCGTTGTTTTTCCGGCCCCCGATGGTCCGGTCAGAAAATGAAACGATCCGGGCGTCAGTTTCAGCGAAATATCGGTCAATAACTCACCGCCGCCATAGCTGTAGGCCACATTTTCGAGCTCAATCACGCACTGCTCCTTTGCGCTTCATGCAGCCCTTGTGCCTGACAGGAACGGTGGTTTCAATGCACCAGATAGACCCGAATTCAACGGTTTCGGATCAAGAATTGCTTTTTTGTTGGTCAAAACTGGGAAATTGCGGCAGTAATCTAAGTCAGCGCTACAGGAAGTTAACGGATAGCGAATGAGGTCTAAGGCAGAACAATGCGGCTAATTTGTCCCAACTGCGGTGCTCAGTACGAAGTGCCTGATGGTGTCGTGCCCCAAGAAGGGCGCGATGTGCAATGCTCGAACTGTGGGAACACATGGTTTCAGGCGCACCCTGACAACGACCAGCCATTGACGGACGAACTCAATCCGCCTCAGGTCGAAGAGCCGGATCAGTCCAATTGGTCTGAAGAAAACGATCCAGAAACCGAATTTGAAAGCGACGATCCCGACGCACCCAACGCGCCTGAGCCTGAGGCCGACAAGATGGCCGATTGGGACACCCCAGATGACGATGAAGACGAATGGCAGGGCTTTGACGAAAGCGACGCCGCCGATGACACATCATCCGATACGTCCTACGTCGAAGATGAGGCCGATGGGCAAGATCACACAACGGATCAGGCCGAAGACCATTCCGACGCCGCAACGTCAGACGATGCAGGCGACTCTGAGACACATGACGGTTCAAGCGACGCCTCTGACGACCATGCCGATGACAGCAACACGGATCACGACGACGACACATCAAGCGACGATACATCAGACGACGGGCACGACGCCGACGATGACCCAGACAGCGCGCCCGTGGAAGACGCGGTCGCACGCGATCTCGACCCGACGGTAGCTGATATTCTGAAGCAAGAAGCCGAACACGAGGCACAAGCCCGCGCGGCGGACGCCTCCCTTGAAAGCCAACCCGATCTTGGGCTGGACGAAGCCGCAGGCGACGCCGACCAGCGCGCGCGCGAGGCCAGCGAACGCATGGCACGCCTTCGAGGGGACACACCGCTTGAAGAAAGCGTGGCAGCCACGGTTGCAGCATCGTCACGGCGCGATCTTTTGCCTGACATCGACGAAATCAATTCGACCCTGCGCAGCACAACCGACCGCAAGTCGGGCGTGGCAGAGGACCTCTATGAAGACGACAGCTTTGAAACGCCCCGCAAATCGGGCCGCTTCCGGCGCGGGTTCTGGATGATCATTCTGGCGGCAATCGTTCTGCTGTTGCTCTACGTCTTTGCGCCAACAATCATCAAAGCCCTGCCCGCACTCGAAGGAGTGATGACCAGCTACGTGGCGATGATCGACAGCCTACGCGGATGGCTTGACGGGCGGGTGCAATCCGGCCTGCAATGGCTTGATACCAAGGCCAGCACCAGCGGCGAATAAGACTTTAGGTTAGAAACGCTCCAGCAGCCGACGCAGGTAATCCAGCTCGGCTTCGGGGCGTTCACCTTCGCCAGCACGACGGCGGATTTCATCCAGCAGATCACGGGCGCGACGGTAAACATCTTCGCCGCCCAATCCACCTTCGTCGGTGCCCAGCGCACCCGTGCTGCCGTTTTGATTACGGCCCAACGGGTCTTGGTTGGCAGATTGATTTCCGGATTCAGCCGTCCCTTGGCCGGGTTGGTTTTGCTGGTTCTGGGCCATGGCATCGCCCAGATTGCGCATGCCTTCTCGCAGGGCTTCCATAGCCTCTGACTGTTGGTCAATCGCGCCCGCAAAATCATCTTGGCGCAGCGCGTCTTCAGCACCTTCCATAGCACGACCCGCACGATCTAGTGCATCGCGGGCGGCATCACCTTCAGGGGTGCCTGCACCGGGCAAACTGCCCTGCTGGCGGCGCAATTCATCCCGCAAAGCCTGCTGACGATCCGCCAGACCTTGTGCACCGTCTTCGCCACCATTTTGACCTTGAGCCTGCCCTTGGCCTTGCTGCTGACCACCCTCACCCTGTTGCTGGCCCTCGCCCTGCTGACCTTCACCTTGGGCCTGACCCTGCCCCTCACCTTGCTGCCCCTCATGGGACTGACCACGGCCTTGCCCACCATTGCGACCCTCATTGCCTTGGCTCTCACCGGCTTGGGCATCTGGATTGAACTGTTCCTGCAAATCACGGAAGGCGTCATCGGACAGACCTTGCTGTTCACGCAGGGTCTCGGCCAAACCTTCCATGGCCTGCTGACCGGGGCTGTCACCACCCTGCCCTTGCTGGCCTTGGGTGATCTGCATGTTTTCCATCATCTCTTGGTATTCACGCAAGGCTTGCTCGGCCTCAGCCATACGGCCCTGTTCCATAAGCTCTTGAATACGGTCCATCATGGCCTGCAAATCGTTTTGCGTCAGCGTCATCGTGTTCTCATCGCCCTGCGCCAAGTTGCCATCAGGGCTTTCGTTGCGCTGCTGTTCGGCCAGTTGACGCATGTAGTCGTCCGTGGCTTCGCGCAATTCCTGCATCAATTCCGCAATTTCTTCGTCCGATGCACCGTTCTTCATGGCCTCAGACAAACGCTCTTGGGCGCGGCGCAAACGCTCGGCGGCATCGGCCAGCGATCCGTCTTCCAGCAACAAGGCCAGATCCCACAGCGCTTCGGTCAGCTCCTCAACCTGCGGGTCGGTCAACCCCTCAGGGGTCCAAGCCTCAAGCCGGCGCAAGATAAACCGCAAGCGCAGATAGGACGCCTCAGACCGGAACACATCATCCGGCTCATGGGAAATCGCCCGCAGCATCTGGGCGATACGCGCGGCATTGTCACGGTTCCACAGCATATCGCGGCGCTGCTCAATCACAGCGGCCGCCATAGGGTCAAAAAAGCGACGGGCGATCAGACGGCTTTGAACAGGATCAGCCGCGCCAGTCTGCTCAAGCGCATCAACGGCAGACAAGCTGATCGTGACGGGCAAGTTGGCCCAAGGATGCTGGGAAAAGTCTTCCAGCAGAACTTCCTCAAAAGAACTGCGATCTCCGGTAATTGGCATTGGTAAAGGAATTTCAACAACCTCACGCGGCTCTGGATCAAGCGCCAACCCATAGCGGCGATCCACAGACGCCATATCAAGTTCAATCCGCGCCACCCCACCGACCACCGAATAATCATCCGAAGCCGTAAAATTCATCGAAATCTGCCCCTGCGGCGCGCTTCCGGGCAGGTTCACCATCTCAATTTCAGGCGCAGCATCGGCAAGCATGGTCACAGGCCAAGACATTCCGCCCGGCCCGTTGATCGCGATCTCGCCCGATTGGGTAACAGTGAACTCCTGCGCCACATCCGTCGCAGCAGGCACATTCTCGGTGCGGCCCGATACAGTCTCAGCCAAGCTCAAAGCACCAACTTCGCCATAAAACCGCAGGGTAATCCGCGACCCTTCGGGCACTTCCAATGCATCACCCTGACGGTCTTTCTGGTCATTCAGGTAAAGGGTCGGCCATCCGGTATAGGCAGGCGGCTCAACCCAACCTTCCCAAACAGGGCCGCTTACCAAAGCAGAGGCACCCGTGCCCAAATCGGTCACGGAACTCACCCGCCAGATCGACCCGAACAGCAACGCCACGGCAAAAGCCAAAGTGGCGACATAGCGCAGGGCAAAAGGATCACGGCGGGACACACGCAAATCAGGGGCCACAGCACGGGCCTCACCCGCCTTTTGGGCCATTCGGGCCTTATGAGCACGCCACACAGCCATCGACGCCGGATCACCATCACCAATCGCCTGATCATCCAACAACGCACGAATAGGACGGCCCGCAAGGGTCTCATCCAAGCGCGCAAGGGCTGCATCACGGCTCGGCCACTGCCAGCGGCGGATCGCGTAGATCAGGCTGCCAAAGGCGGCGAGGCAGGCCAAAACACCAAGGCCCCAAACCACTTCCAAAGGCCAAATCTCATGCAGGCCCATCATCAAAGCGGCCAGCACCAGCAAACAGACCGTCAAAAGCGGCCAGAACGACCGCACAATGCTTTCGCTGATCATACCAAATCGGGTCCACCCAAGCGGGCGACGCAACCGTTTCAGGGTGCGGGTCTGGTCGTGATGGGAAAACGAACTCATCAGGCTGTCTGGCGCTCCGGTTACAGGCGTGCGCGCATCATAGCGTCACAACCATTCAGGAATGGTATCGCGATTTATCATTTCGTCAAAGGTCGGACGTGGGCGGATAACCGCAAATTGATCACCATGGACCAAAACCTCGGGGATAAGCGGCCGCGAATTGTACTCACTGCTCATGACCGCGCCATATGCGCCCGCAGATCGGAAGGCGACCAGATCACCGGCAGCCAAAGGCGGCATCATGCGTTGCTTTGCAAAGGTATCGCCCGATTCGCATACAGGGCCGACAATGTCATAGGGTTGCTGGTCCACACCGGCAGCAGGCTCGACCACAGGGACAATGTCATGATGGGCCTCGTACATGGCAGGACGGATCAAATCGTTCATCGCGCCATCCAAAATCAGAAAATCGCGGCCCTCGCCGGATTTGACATAGATGACCTCACTGACCATCAATCCGGCATTGCCAGCGATCAAACGACCCGGCTCAATCTCAATCTCACAGCCCAAATGGCCCAACGTGCGCTGCACCATCGCGCCATATTCAACCGGCAAAGGGGGGGCCTCATTGGACTGGGTGCTATAAGGAATACCCAAACCGCCCCCCAGATCGAGCCTTTTGATCTCATGGCCATCCCCGCGCAGGGTCTCGGTCAACTCGGCGACCTTCTGGTAGGCCAGCTCAAACGGGGCCAAATCAGTCAACTGACTGCCGATATGCACATCGATCCCGATAACGGCCAAACCTTCCATCGCAGCGGCCATGGCATAGACCTCACGGGCGCGGGCAATCGGAATACCAAACTTGTTCTCGGACTTGCCCGTGGCGATCTTGGCATGGGTCTTGGCGTCAACATCAGGGTTCACACGGATGGTGATCGGGGCAACCTTGCCCAATGACAGGGCAACAGCATTCAAAACCTCCATCTCAGGCTCGGATTCAACATTGAACTGACGAATGCCGCCCTCTAACGCCAAACGGATCTCGTCAGCGGTCTTACCAACACCAGAAAATACAATCTTGTCACCCGACACACCAGCCGCCTTGGCACGCAGATACTCTCCGCCAGACACCACATCCATACCGGCACCGGCATCCGCCAAAGTCTTCAAAATAGCGACATTGCTGGCAGCCTTCATGGCATAGCATACCAAATGATCCATACCGTCCAAAGCATCATCAAACAGCTTGAAGTGGCGCAACAAAGTGGCGGTAGAATAGACATAAAACGGAGTGCCAACAGCAGCCGCAATCTCCGACACAGGCACATCCTCGGCAAAAAGCGCGCCGTCACGATATAGAAAGTGATCCATAAGCCTTCTTTGTTCTCAATAAATCCCCGCCGGAGGCATCCGGCCTATTTCACAGGGGCAGACCGCATAAACAGATACAGCGGCAAGCCACAAGACACCCCAATACAGAAGGTGGCGGGAATGGCAATCAAAGCCAGCCAATTGCGGCGAACAGCGACCTCGGCAATGATCCAAACGGTCAAAGCGACAGCGGCAATGGTCAAATCCCAAACCAACCCGCTGGAGGCCGCATTCGCATGCCATGCATCTACCATCGCCATGATGTCATAGCCGTTCGCATTGAACCACTGAATGAAATAGTACATCGGGTGGATGGCACCCCAAATGGCCAAGCCAGCATAGATCAGGCGCAAAGGGGACATCGCTTAGAACTCCTTGACGACCCCGATATCGACGGAGCCTGAAATGACCAGACCTTGGGTTTGCGAAGACGGTTGCTGACGCTCACCGCGATGCGGCGCACCACCACTGTCACAGGCAGGAATTAGAACAACCGCCAACAAAAGCAAGCCGCGGATCAAAGGCCCAGCCGAAACGAAAACGGCCCCTGCCCTACGCGCACACCAGCCGTAGGGTAAACGCCATTTGGCGTGATCGTGACACCGGCATTTACATCCGGTTTGATCGGCTCGCCATCGACACCACAGGCCGACAGGCTGGCCACGAAAAGAACACTCAATACAACACGTTTCATTTAAACACCTCTTTCCAACGGGCAACCTGCGTACGAACCTGATCCGGCGCGGTGCCCCCGTAAGATATACGCGAATTGACAGAATTTTCCACGCCCAAGACCTCAAAAACCGCAGATGTGATCTCGGAATGCACCGATTGCATGTCCTCAAGGCTCAAATCCGGCAAATCGCAGCCCTTCCCTTCAGCCAAAGCCACCAGCGATCCGGTGACATGATGGGCATCCCGAAACGGCATCCCCAAAACACGCACACACCAATCCGCCAGATCGGTCGCAGTGCTGAACCCCGTGGCCGCAGCTGCCCGAAGGGCGTCGCGGTTGGCTGTCATATCGCGCACCATGCCTTCCATCGCGGCCAAGGCCAGCATCAGGTTGTCTGCGGCATCAAAGACCTGCTCTTTGTCTTCCTGCATGTCCTTTGAATAGGTCAGCGGCAGACCTTTCATGACCATCATCAAACCCACATTGGCACCCATAATCCGGCCCACCTTGGCACGGATCAATTCAGCGGCATCAGGGTTCTTCTTCTGGGGCATGATGCTGCTGCCAGTGGAAAACCGGTCAGACAGCGTGACAAAACGAAACTGGGCAGAGGACCAGATGACCAATTCCTCAGCCAAACGGGACAAATGCATCGCGCAAATGCTGGCAGCACCCAAAAACTCAAGCGCGAAATCACGGTCCGACACCGCATCCAGCGAATTGGCAGCAGGGGCATCAAAACCAAGCGCTTCAGCAGTCATTTCGCGATCAATCGGAAAGGACGTGCCCGCCAAGGCAGCAGCGCCCAAAGGCGAGGTATTCATACGCGCACGCGCATCCCTGATCCGGCCCTGATCACGGGCAAACATCTCAACATAGGCCAGCATATGATGGCCCCATGTGACGGGTTGGGCGACCTGTAAATGGGTAAAGCCGGGCATAACCCAATCGGCACCGGCCTCGGCCTGACCCAACAACGCCTGCATCACAGCCGTCAAAGCAGCATCAACCGCATCCAACTGATCACGCACCCACAGCTTAAAGTCGGTGGCCACCTGATCATTACGAGACCGGCCCGTATGCAAACGACCCGCAGGTTCGCCGATCAAATCCTTCAATCGGGCCTCCACATTCATGTGAATATCTTCCAAAGCGGTGGAAAACGGGAACGATCCGCCCTCGATCTCTGACAATACAGTGAGCAGGCCTTCCCGAATGGCCTCCGCATCGCTACTGCTTATGATGCCCGTCGCACCCAACATCGCGGCATGGGCACGCGATCCGGCAATATCTTGGGCTGCCATGCGCTGGTCAAATCCGATTGAGGCATTAATTGCCTCCATAATCGCATCAGGACCAGCGGCAAAGCGGCCGCCCCACATGGTGTTCGAGGTCGTGTCAGTCATAGTAAGTCGCCCTTCGGAGGGGAAATGAAACAGATTTTGCTCGCGTTCGTTTATACCGCCCTGTCACTCGGGGCCAGCCCCGCTATGGCCGATATGTCTGCCCTGTCCGCGCTGCGAACAGGCGACATGAAGAAACTGAATTTCCATTCAACACCACGGGCATCCTCATCCGCCGCATTCGTACTGGCAGACAACGCTGGCGAAGGGCATCTGGCAGATTACAAAGGCAAATACGTGCTGCTGAACTTCTGGGCCACTTGGTGCGCACCCTGCCGCAAGGAAATGCCAATGCTGTCAGACCTGCAAACCGAATTTGGCGGCGACCAATTTGAGGTCGTCACCCTCGCCACAGGGCGCAATTCACCGGCAGGGATCAAAAAGTTCCTGACCGAGGCCGGCATCGACAACCTGCCACGCCACCAAGACCCAAAACAAAAAGTCGCGCGCGACATGGGGGTCTTCGGGCTGCCAATCACGGTCATTCTGGACCCTCAAGGCAATGAAATCGCGCGACTTCAAGGCGAAGCGGACTGGATCAGCGACAGTGCCAAAGCCATCATCGCGGGGTTGCTCGCGGGCAGTTAAGCGGGTCGCGCCATCGCCTTCACAGCCTCATAGCGCGGGCAATCCACCAGATGATCGTTGATCATGCCCACGGCCTGCATCCACGCGTAAACAATAGTGGGACCGCAAAACTTGAACCCCTCTTTCTTCAAATCTTTGGACATCTGGGTGGACACTGGGGTCGAGGCTGGCACCTCTGCCAAGCTGGTCCAGCTGTTCTGCAACGGGGCACCGCCGACATAATTCCAACAAAACGTATCAAATCCCTCGCGTTGTTCGATCTTTTGCCACGCACGGGCATTGCCAATGGTGGCTTCAATCTTGCCGCGATGCCGGACAATGCCAGGGTTATCCAACAATCTCAGCACGTCCTCTTCGCCCCATCCGGCGATAACATTGGGATCAAAACCCTCAAACGCCTCACGAAACCCGTCGCGCTTTTTCAAAATGGTGATCCAGCTTAAACCGGCCTGAAAACCATCCAAAATCAACTTTTCCCAC
This sequence comes from uncultured Sulfitobacter sp., assembly GCA_964636575.1. Lineage (GTDB taxonomy): Bacteria > Pseudomonadota > Alphaproteobacteria > Rhodobacterales > Rhodobacteraceae > CAZWSE01. The sequence goes on from CAZWSE010000080.1 coordinate 13,383, forward strand.
AAGGCGCGGCTATCGTATTCAGGAACGCCCCACTCAGTGTCGTGATAATCTATGTAAATCTCTTCAAGACCAACCCAGCCGCAACGCTCACCCATTGTATATCTCCCCACGCGAATGTGCTTGGCCTGAATACCGCCAATTAGAACAAAAAGCGAATGTTAAGAGGTCCTTAGAACCTTAAATGGCAAAACGGTCCGACTCAGATGGCAAGGCACTTGGATGGCGCAGGACAACATCAAACCTCGGGGGCGAAAACAGCGGCGCAAATCTGCGCTGGATTTCGCCGTGGAAGGGCGCGATCAGGCGACCCTTGATATGGTGCGGGCCTCGGTGGAACATGACAACACCTGTCTGGCCTTCCAGCCCGTCATCGCAACACTACACAACGCACAACCAGCTTTCTACGAAGGGCTGATACGGGTTCAGGATGAAACAGGGCGGATCATTCCGGCCAAAGACTTCATGCCACTGGTCGAAGACACCGAACTGGGGCGCAAAATCGATTGCGCGGCGCTTAAACTGGGGCTGCGCACACTGGCGCGCAATCCGCATCTTCGGCTCGCCATCAATATGTCCGCGCGGTCCATCGGGTACCGCCCTTGGATGCGGGTGCTAGAACGGGCCTTGGCAAAGGACTTTACGCTTGGCGAACGGCTCATTCTGGAAATCACAGAAACCTCGGCCATGCATGTGCCGGATGTGGTGATCGGGTTCATGTCGGGGCTACAGAAAAAGGGCATTTGCTTTGCGCTGGATGACTTCGGGTCGGGCCACACAGCCATCCGGTACTTCAAGGATTTCTATTTCGATATCGTAAAAATCGACGGGCAGTTCATTCGCGGTATTGCGTCGGATCCGGATAATGAGGTCGTAACCCGCGCGCTCTGCGCCATCGCCCATCAGTTCGACATGCTGACGGTTGCGGAAAACGTCGAACAAGCCGCAGATGTCGCCATGTTGACCGAAATCGGGGTCGATTGCCTGCAAGGCTATTACTTCGGCGCGCCCACAGTGCAGCCGCCTTGGGAAACCCCCACCGCCCAGTTGCGCAAAGCGTAACGCAAGGTAAGGCAGCGACACCCTGTCCATTGCTGCACCTGCATAAACCCGCTAAAGGGGCGCATCCGCGGGGGCTTCGTCTGGTGACTCTGGACGTAAAATCAGCAATCATGTCCTCGACCAGCTAACCAAGAGGACAGAATTTCATGACCAATGTCGTTATCGCTTCCGCCGCCCGTACAGCTGTCGGCAGCTTCGGTGGCTCTTTTGCCAACACACCCGCCCATGACCTAGGCGCCGCCGTTCTGGCCGAAGTCGTATCGCGCGCAGGCGTTGACCCATCCGAAGTATCCGAGACAATTCTGGGCCAAGTTCTGACCGCAGCCCAAGGCCAGAACCCCGCCCGTCAGGCGCACATCAATGCAGGTCTGCCAAAAGAATCTTCCGCATGGTCCATCAACCAAGTGTGCGGGTCTGGCCTCCGCGCGGTTGCCCTTGGCGCACAACACATCCAGCTTGGCGATGCGTCGATCGTGGCCGCAGGCGGTCAGGAAAGCATGACCCTCTCGCCCCACGCCATGGCCATGCGTGCCGGCACCAAAATGGGCGACGGCAAAATGGTCGACACCATGATCCGCGATGGTCTGTGGGATGCCTTCAACGGCTACCACATGGGTCAAACCGCTGAAAACGTAGCAGAAAAATTCCAAATCACCCGAGACGATCAAGACGCTTTCGCAGTTGCCAGCCAAAACAAAGCCGAAGCCGCGCAAAAGGCTGGCAAGTTCGCAGATGAAATCGTGGGCTACACCGTGAAAACCCGCAAGGGCGACATCGTGGTGGATCAAGACGAATACATCCGCCACGGCGCCAACCTTGAGGCCATGCAGAAAATGCGCCCTGCCTTCGCCAAAGAAGGGTCCGTAACAGCCGCCAACGCATCAGGTTTGAACGACGGCGCCGCCGCAACCCTTTTGATGAGCGCGGATGAGGCCGAAAAACGCGGCATCCAGCCCCTCGCCCGCATCGCATCCTACGCAACTGCCGGTCTGGACCCGTCCATCATGGGCGTCGGCCCGATCTACGCCAGCCAAAAGGCGCTCGACAAAGCAGGTTGGAAAGTCTCCGACCTCGATCT
>CAZWSE010000081.1:0-14989 GCA_964636575.1 uncultured Sulfitobacter sp.
GCCTTCATCAGGCCGATGTTACCTTCTTGAATAAGATCAAGGAATTGCAAGCCACGGTTCGTGTACTTTTTGGCGATGGAAATCACCAAACGCAGGTTGGCTTCGACCATCTCCTTCTTGGCCTGACGGGCCTCTTTTTCGCCCTTCTGAACCTGCTGCACGATGCGGCGGAATTCAGAGATATCCAAGCCAACATACTGACCAACCTGGGCCATTTCAGCGCGCAATTCTTCGACTTTGTCGGTCGATTTTTCGATGAACATCTGCCAGCCACGACCGGACTTTGCAGCCATCTCGGACATCCAGTTCGGGTCCAATTCACGGCCACGGTATTCATCAATAAACTCACGGCGGTTGATGCGGGCTTGGTCAGCCAGCTTCACCATAGCGCTGTCGATCTGCATGATACGACGGTTGATGCCGTAAAGCTGGTCGATCAGGGCTTCAATACGGTTGTTGTGCAGGTGCAATTCGTTGACGAGCAGCACGATTTCAGACCGAAGCTTCTGGTATGTCGCCTCTTCCTTCTTCGAAAAACTGCCATCCTCATTAAGGGTCGCAGAAATCCGGCTGTCTTGCATTTCAGACAACAAGGAATAGTCGTGGGCGATGACTTCCAAAGTCTCAAGAACCTGCGGCTTCAGCGCAGCTTCCATCGCGGCCAGCGACATGTTGGCCTGTTCGTCTTCATCATCATCGTCGTCATCTTTGGAAATCGGATTGCCATCGGCGTCCAATTCCTGAGCACCCTCTTCCGGCTTGGCAGCAGCACCAGCGGCAGGCACAACAGGCGTCGTTTCCTCTTCCTCGCCCATCTGGTCGCCAAAGGTGGTTTCCAGATCGATCACATCGCGCAGCAAAATGTCCTCGGACAAAAGCTCGTCACGCCAAATGGTAATCGCTTGGAAGGTCAGCGGGCTTTCACACAGCCCCAAAATCATCGTGTTGCGGCCGGCCTCAATGCGCTTGGCAATGGCGATCTCGCCCTCGCGGGACAGCAGCTCAACCGAGCCCATCTCACGCAGGTACATCCGCACCGGATCATCAGTGCGATCCAGCTTTTCAGACGTGCCAGAAGACAGGGCAACCTCTTTGGGGCCGTCCACAGTGGCGACATCGGTGCCACCCTTGTCTTCATCTTCAGCGTCTTCGTCTTCGTCTTCAATGATGTTGATGCCCATCTCGGACAGCATCGACATCACGTCTTCGATTTGCTCGGAACTCACCTGTTCCGGCGGCAGAACCTTGTTCAGCTCGTCATAGGTAATATAGCCCTTTTCGCGGGCCTCACCGATCATCCGCTTAACAGCGGCTTGGCTCATATCGAGAGAGCCGTCTGAGTCCTGATCGTCTTGCTTGGCGTCGTCGTTATCTTTGGCGGCCATTCGGAAGCTCCTGCAAGGGTCGGGTGATTCGGCACAATTTGCGAATCAGTTGGCTTAAAAACGAATCAATAGCGTGTTCACCTGATTCGGCCAGAGGACCAGCGCGATTTAAAGGCGATTCTGCGTCATTTGTGACTATTTGCCACTTTTGGGCGTGTTAATCTGTTCGATCAGGGCGTCCAAGGCGTTGCGTTCATCTCGGTTCACAAGCGCACCATTGGCCCCTTTTTCGTACTCGGTCTTGTCTTCATGGGCAGAGCGTTGGGCCATATTGCGGGCCTCTGCGGCCTGCCCCAAACGAGCGGTGTAAAGGTCAGCACTTTCAACGGTCAGGTCGTATGCGGCCTCTTCAATCTCTGCCTGCAGCCCCCGACGCGCGGCGAGCTTTGCCAGTTCTTCAGCCACAGTCATCGTCGCGGCTTCGACGTCCCCAGGGTGGCGGACGCACGGGCTAAGTGCCACATGGGGCGGCGACAGGAATTTTCCAAGAGCATCTGCACCAAATTCTAAGGATATTTTTTCGTGAAGCGTCGGCGCGTTATCTTCGGCATTTTTGATTAACAAATCACGAAGGCGGGCATGGGCCGCATCACGGCAGGGCATACGCTCCAATCCGGCCTCAAATTGCAAGATCACCTGCGGGGTACACAGGCAGGCTGCCAGCACGACGGCCTCACGCATGTGATCGTAAACATCATCCCCCGCCGTGGCCAAAAGCGACGACTTGGACGATGGCATGGGGGCCACCTTAGCCTGCCATTCTGACACGCCGCGCGGGGTCCACGCCTTGCGCGCACCGCCCCCGCCACCACCACCGCGACGGGGATTAAACAGCTCCCAGCGCAGGTTCTTGATTTCCTGACCGTAGTGGCTGCGGATCGACGGGTCTTTGATAAGCTTGATCTTTTCGCGCAGGGCCTTGTCCAGACCCGCTTTACGTTCGGGGCTGTCAAAGTCGCGGCCTTCGGTTTCGCGCTGCCACAACAAACGCACCATGGGCATCGCGCCATCCAGCAGCTTCTGGACCGCCTGCGCGCCTTGGGTGCGGATCAGATCATCAGGGTCCTGGCCTTCGGGCATGATGGCAAAGCGCAGGGATTGGCCGGCCTCTAGCAAAGGCAGAGCCAGATCAATCAAGCGCATGGCCGCGCGCAAACCGGCGGTGTCACCATCCAACGCGATGATCGGTTCGGGCGAGATGCGCCACATCAGTTGCAACTGGGTTTCTGTGATCGCGGTGCCAAGCGGAGCAACGCAAGCGCCAAAGCCGCCCTCGGCCAGCGCGATCACATCCATATAGCCTTCCGCCACAATCAAAGGCGCGCCCTTGCCAGCGGCCTCACGGGCGGGACCGTGGTTATACAGGCTGCGGCCCTTATCGAACAATTCGGTCTCGGGCGAGTTCAGATATTTGGCGTTGTCATTGGGATCCATCGCGCGGCCACCAAAGGCAATGCAGCGCCCTTGGGGGTTGCGAATGGGGTACATGATCCGGCCGCGAAAGGTGTCATAGGGCTTGCCGCCCTTGGACGACGGCTTGGCCAGCCCGCAGGCCAGTATCATCTCATCAGGGATATTCTTGGCCGTCAGATGATCCCACAGCGCCTGCCACGCATCAGGGGCAAAACCGATCTCAAACCGGTCAAGGGTTTCAGCATCAAGACCGCGGCGATCCAAATAGGCCCGCGCATCTGCGGCCGCACCTGTTTTCAGCTGAAGCCGGAAAAACTGCACGGCAAGGTCCATGACCTCGGCCAGTTTGGTGCGCTTGTCGGACTTTTCTTGGGCCTTTGGGTCGCGCGCGGGCATCGGCATGCCTGCCTCGCCCGCAAGAATTTCGACCGCTTCCATAAAGCCCACATTCTCGGTTTCGCGGACAAAGGAAATGGCGTCGCCTTTGGCGTGGCAGCCGAAGCAGTAATAAAACCCTTTGCGATCATCCACATGGAAGCTGGCGGATTTTTCTTGATGGAACGGACACGGCGCCCACATGTCGCCCTTGGCCTGATTTGATTTGCGCGTATCCCACATGACTTTTCGCCCCACGACCTGTGACAGGCTGGAACGGCTGCGCAATTCATCAAGAAATCCGGGCGGCAGGCTCATGGGGGCAGTATCCAGCGATGCGGGTGCAGAGTCTAGGTGGGCACGGGTCTCGCCTGTTTCAAAGGGGGAATGCCTCCGGCGGAGGTATTTTGCCCAAGAAGAAGCGAAGGGTGGCCTTTATTGGGCCAGACATTGCTCGACCCAGACCGCGCCTAAGTCTTGATCAAGCTGGTCTTTCGGCAATTCATAGACCCAAGGCGTCACAAGCGGGATCATTGCATTGTATTTTTCCGGCCATGTCGGCTCAAGACCCGCGATTGTATCTGCCACTTTGGCTTCACGCACTTTAGCGACGCGGGCGGATTGAACAGAGGTCACAACCGCCCCTTGATAGGCGCAGGTTTCAGCCTTGGTTTCAGCGGCCACAGGGGCGGCGGTCAAAAGAGCAAACGGAACAACGTAGCGGAGCATGGATAAGATACCTTCGGGATCAAGTGAACAGTGCCCTATCCTACCCTCGTGCCGCGACACCTTCCATGGCTGTTTTCAAATCGTGAACCAATGTTTGGGCCATCGACCGGAAAACCATGATTTGAAACGCATTCGCCCCGACCCGTGTGATGCTGGACGCCATATGCATCAGATCTGTCCGCGCTGTATGGCCGGTTTTGAAGGTTGCACTGCGCAGATCAATCGGCACAAGCCGCGCCAGCACGTCTTCCGCCCCAGCCCCTTCGAGCCGGACAACCGTCCAAGCATCTGATTGATCCGTCAGGGCCGCATGTTTGGCCAAACCGGCATCCGCCGCAGGCCCGACCAGCACAACATGGCTGCGCCCGAACCAGATGCAACGCGCGTCGTCTTTGCCCGTGCTGCGGTTTGCGGCTGGTGCTGCCATCCCATGCGCCGCCTTCAACGCCTCGGACAGCGCCTTGCCCTGCCCTTTGAACGGCGCAATCGACGTCAGCACGCCTGCATCTACTTCGGTCAGTTCAACAGACCCCACGGTCAGCGGCAACAGCCCTCTTGCGGGCGATTTTGCAGTCAGCTCAAGCACGCACACGTCCTCCTTCAGGGTCAAAGAACACAGGCTCGCAAACCTCGCACAGCGTATCAATACCGCGCAGATGGTCGACCATGCGTATGGTCTCGCCCATACGACTAGGCCCGTTTTTCAAGAACGCCAGCCCCATGAAGTGCTGCAAAGTGGGCGAGAACCCGACAGAGGTCACATAGCCCTGATCGTTGACCCGCACCGGATCGGCATCCGCATTGAACAGATGCGCCCCTGCGGTCAGCTGTTTGACCGCGCCCACAGGTTTCAACCCCACGAGCCTTTCGCGGTCTTCCTCCAACAACCCTTCGCGGCGCGACATGACCTTGCCGATGCAATCTTTCTTGGCGGAAATCATCCGATCCATGCCAATGTCATAGGCCGTGGTGCGCCCATGAATTTCGGCATGGGTGATAAAGCCCTTCTCAATGCGCAAGACATTCAAAGCCTCCATTCCGTAGGCGCCGCCGCCCATACTTTCGGCCCGGTCCACGAGCGTTCGGAACAGACTGTCGCCATACCGCGCTGGAATTGCGATCTCATAAGCATGCTCGCCCGAGAACGATATCCGGAACAAGCGGCCTGCGATGCCTCCGATCGACACATCCCCACACGCCATGAAGGGCCAGTCTTCATCGGTCAGCGGCGTGTCCAGCATCCCGTTCAACAATTCCCGCGCCTTCGGGCCCGCCACCGCAAACTGCGCCCATTGCTCGGTGACCGAGATAAACGACACATCCAGATCGGATTTGTACATCTGATGCACGAAATCGAGATGCGCCATCACCTGCCCTGCGGCCGCCGTCGTGGTCGTCATTACAAAATGATGCGCGCCCAGACGGGCGGTGGTGCCGTCATCCATGACATGCCCGTCTTCGCGCAGCATCAACCCGTAGCGCGTGCGGCCCACCTTTAGGGTGCTGAACATATTGGTGTAGACGAAATCCAGAAATTCGGCGGCATCCGGCCCTTGAATATCGATCTTACCAAGGGTCGAGACATCGCAGACGCCTACGGCCTGACGGACCAAATTGACCTCACGGTCGCATGACTGCCGCCACGTTGTTTCACCGCCGCGCGGGAAATAGCTGGGGCGATACCACATACCAACCTCGATCATCGGGGCAGACATGGCAACGCTGGCCTTGTGGCTGGTGGTAAAGCGTTGCGGGGCGAACCCCTTGCCTTGCGCGCCTGCGCCCATCGCTGCAATCGCAACAGGGCTATAGGGCGGGCGGAACGTCGTGGTGCCCGTTTCAGGAATACCGCGCCCCGTGGCATCGGCCAGCAAGGCAAGTGCGGCCACGTTCGAGTTTTTGCCCTGATCGGTGGCCATCCCTTGGGTGGTGTAACGCTTCATATGCTCGACCGAGCGGAAGTTTTCCACCGCCGCCTGCTTCACATCCTTGACGCTAACATCGTTCTGAAAATCGAGCCATGCGCGGCCCTTGCCTGCAACCGCCCACAAGGGCGACAGCGCATAGGGGGTATCGTCGGCCGCAGGAACAGCGACATCAGGTGCCGCCATCTTCAACGCGCCCAGCGCGGTTTTGGCCGCCTCAACGCCCGCCGCCAGACAAGCCGCCGTGCTGAAATCGCCATTGCAAGCGCCAGCGGTGGTCATATTGGGAATACTGCCCGGCGTGGGTACAAAGGATGCAATATCCTCTCGCCAAGTCGGCCGCCCGTTCATATGGCAAGTCAAATGGACAGTGGGGTTCCACCCGCCCGACATAGCCAGACAATCGGTGGCAATCTTTTCCTCGCCCATGGCAGTGCGGACAGTGATCGATTCCAAACCCTTGCGGCCACCGGTCCCACACACCTCAGCGCCCGTGAAAATGGGATAGTCACCACTGATCTTCGCATCAGGACGGCTGTCGATAACACCGGCGATATGCACGCCAGCAGCCTGCAAATCGCGGGCGGTGCGATGGGCATCATCGTTGTTGCCAAAGACAGTCATGGTCTTGCCGGGGGCAACGCCCCAACGGTTCAGATAGGCACGCACAGCACCGGCAGTCATAACGCCAGGGCGGTCATTGTTCTGAAACGCAACAGGGCGTTCAAGCGCACCGGCAGCCAAAACGGATTGCTTGGCAACAATGCGCCAGAAGGTCTCCAGCGGGGCACCCTCAACAGGGTCCGCCACATGCTGGCTCACCTTTTCAAGCGCGCCATAGACACCCTGATCATAGACACCCGTGACAGTGGTGCGGGTCATCAAACGAACATTATCCATGCCAGCCAGCTCGGACACAACTTGCGCAGCCCAAGCGGACCCCGCCTGCCCGTCCACCTCATAGGTCTCGGCATTCAAACGACCGCCCATCAGGCTGTCTTCATCGGCCAGAATAACGTCAGCACCAGCGCGGGCAGCAGTCAAAGCGGCCATCAATCCGGTCGGGCCAGCGCCAATAACCAGCAGATCACAAAAGGCATAGGCACGTTCATATTTGTCAGGGTTGTGATCGCCCGACAGCGCCCCAAGACCGGCAGCGCGGCGGATCACAGGCTCATACAGCTTTTCCCAAAAAGCACGCGGCCACATAAACGTCTTATAATAGAAACCGGCGCCCAGAAACGGGGCCGCCAGATCATTGACGGCCATCAGATCAAAGGACAGCGACGGCCAAGCACTTTGGGATTTGACCTGCATGCCATCGTAAATCTCGGCGACAGTGGCGCGCACGTTGGGCTCGGCAGAAGCACCCGCACCGATGGTCATCAGGGCATTGGGCTCTTCACTGCCAGCGGTCAAAACACCACGCGGTCGGTGATACTTGAAAGACCTCGCCATCAACCGCACGTCATTGGCCAACAAGGCAGAGGCCACAGTATCGCCCTTGAAGCCCTCAAACCTATTGCCATCAAATGTGAATGAAACGGGCGTGTTCCGATCGATCAGCCCCTTACCTGAAACTCTCATCGCGCAGCCTCCGATACCAACTCGGCCTTAATCATCTCATGGGTCACCGTGTTGCGGGTCACCTTCAACCAAGCGCCGCAGCCACTGGAATGATACCAAAGCTCGGCAGTCGGGCCGGCAGGGTTCTCGCGCAGATGCACAAAATCGTCCCAGGCCTCAGGGCCAGCATCGGCATCCGGACGATCAAGCGCGGCACCGCGATAGGTAAATTCACGCAAATCGCGCGCGCCACAAATCGGACAGGTCAAACGCATTTCAAATCCCTCCCCTTGGGGACACACACATCACACAGCGGCACATGACGTACCCGCTTGAAGACAGCGGCCTGATCCAGCAAAACCGCCCCCTTCTTTGTTCCAAATAAATCCCCGCCGGAGGCATCCATGCTCTCAATTCCTCAATGCAGGTTATGCTGAGAGCCAGTGCCCTCTTCATCCATCAAACCGCGACCGGTCCGGAAGCGATCAAGACGGAACTTGGCCGCCGGTTCATGGTGATCGCCCGTGGCCATGAGATGGGCAAAACTAAAGCCGGATCCCGGAACAGCCTTGAAGCCGCCGTAACACCAGCCGCAGTCAATGAACAAACCTTGCGTATCGGTCTTGTCGATAATGGGCGACCCGTCGGGGGTCATATCCATAATCCCGCCCCAAGACCGCAAAACCTTGGACTTGCCGATCATGGGCATCAGGGTCATGCCCGCCTCCATGACATGCTCTTTCATCGGCAGATTGCCGCGTTGCGCATAAGAGGCGTAAAAATCCAGATCACCGCCAAAGACCAACCCGCCCTTGTCGGATTGTGAAATATAAAAGTGGCCCATGCCAAAGCTGACAACATGGTCAATGCAAGGCTTCAGCCCTTCGGTCACAAAGGCCTGCAAGACATGGCTCTCAATCGGCAAACGCATCCCCGCCATTGCCGCGACCTGACCGGACCGGCCCGCCACAACGATACCCACCTTCTTGGCTTTGATCGCGCCGCGCGTGGTCTGCACACCGCGCACCTGCCCGTTTTCAATATCAATGCCGGTGACCTCACACTGCTGGATCAAATCAACACCACGCTGGTCAGCCCCACGGGCATAGCCCCAGGCAACCGCATCATGACGGGCGGTGCCGCCACGCGGATGCAGCAACCCACCAAAGATCGGGAAGCGGATGTTGTCGAAATCGAGATAAGGCAAATGTTTGCGCACGCCTTCGCGGTCCAGCAACACGGCATCATCGCCCTGATTGATCATCGAATTGCCGCGGCGCACGAAAGCATCGCGCTGCCCGTCGGAATGGAACAGATTGATCAGACCCCGCTGGGAATGCATGACATTATAGTTCAGGTCTTCCTCAAGCCCTTCCCAAAGGTTCAGCGAATGGGAATAGAACTCGGAATTGCCCTGCAAGAAATAGTTGGCGCGCACGATGGTGGTGTTCCGGCCCACATTGCCGCCGCCGATATAGCCCTTCTCAAGCACAGCGATATTGGTCATGCCGTGGTTCTTGGCAAGGTAATAGGCCGTCGACAGGCCATGACCGCCGCCCCCAATGATAATGGCGTCATATTCGGGTTTGGGTTCAGGATCGCGCCAATGGGGGGTCCATCCCTTGTTGCCGGTCAAACCCTCAGCCAAGACCTTCAGGCCGGAAAATTTCATCTTCATCCCCTTACCGCGAACACCCGTGCGACCAGCGCACGATCAATCAGTACCAAGCCCAACGCAGCGCGCCGACCTGCTTTTCGACAAACAACGTCATAATTGCGACAAATGCAATTCCGGCGGCGAAAGCGTTTTGGGGATTAACCTGATACATCAAACATCAAAAATGTCCCGAGAACGCGCAGCATGGCAGGGTATTCTCGATTCAAGTTTTTCCCGAAACGCTATATCGCGGGGCCATACATGCCCGTAAGGTAGGCACATGAAAAACAAGCTCCTCCTCGCCACGCTCTGCACAGCGATCAGCTGCACGGCCCCGCAAAGGCCAACCCAAAGCCTGCCGCCCATCGCAACGCCCGTGCCGACACCCGTGGCGCAGCCGGCACCAGACATCTTGAGCAGACCAGCCGAGATCCTCGTCATCGGTGACAGCCAAATCTCCTTCGGCGCAGGCGCAGCCTACCAATCCTTCTTCTCAAACCTGCAATCGGCCTGCGGGATCAGCCAAGGCGGCTGGGCAAAACCAAAACCCGCCGCCATCGGAGTACGCTCAACATCGCTACAGTCTTGGACGACCCGCGACGGACCCGCCAAAGGCACGCTCTGCGATGTGGATGAGAAATTCGGGGTAAACGCAGGAACCTACGGAATTTCCAGCGCGTCAGGGCGCAGCTACGTGCAAATCGGGGCAGACCCGGACTACCCCTTTTGCAAGCCGGGCAAATCAGGGCTGCAAGCACTCTTTGAAAGCCCTGCGTACCGCTCCGATCTGGTGGTGCTGGCCTTCTTGGGCAACGACGCGGACCGCTGGCAATCCGCCAGCCTCGCCGCACAAGACGTAACCGCAGCAGCAGCACAAATTCCGGCACAAACGGCCTGCGTCTTTCTCAGCACAATGCCGGTCTATGACAGCGCATCAAATGACAAACGAAGCCGGGCGCAAGCCAACTTCGCACAAGCCGCAGCCACCACACGCTGCGCCATGGTCCGAGGACACACCCCCACCACACGCCGCGCAATCGAAGGCAATGCAGACTACTTCCGAACCAACGCAGAAGGCGATGTGATCGACACATCCCACGCAAACGAAGCCGCAGCACGGATGTTTGTGAACCTCAGAACACCAGCTTTATGTGCGGCGGTACGGGCACAAACCGGACAGTAACGCATTTGTGGGGCAAGTGTGACTTGCCACAGCAAGCCATCGCAGGGCAATTTCACCACCAATGCGCATGTTTCCGGATCACAAATGAAGCCCCTCCTCCTTGCCCTTGGCCTAACACTGGGCATCACACTACCCGATCAGTCCCGCGCAGACGGCTTCGTCAGTCCCGACATTCTGGTGCTTGGCGACAGCCAGATCACCTTCGGGTCGGGTCCGGTCTTCTTGGATGTGTTCGAGAACCTGACCGACTACTGCCCGATGAGCGAACAGCAACAAGCACAGTTTGATCCCGAAAAAGTGGCCGTGATCGGGGTGCGCTCGACGTCATTGCCGACATGGCTTGCACGCGGGAAAAAAGGGAAATGGGCCGCCTGCGGGGTCGACCCGAAATGGAAAGCAAACGCAGGCAGCTACGGAATGATCAACCGCAGCACGCATAAATATGTGCAGATCGGCAAAGGCAAACCCTACCAGTTTTGCGAAAAAGGCCAGTCGCCCTTTGAGGCCATGTTCCGCGATGACTACTACGCGCCAAAACTGCTGGTGATGAACTTCCTCGGTAATTCGGCGCGCACATGGGCGGACGACCCCAAAACTGCCGTCGCACACGTCAACCGGATGGTCGAACAACTGCCCGAGGACATGCCTTGCATCTTCATGACAACCGCGCCGCCTTTTTCCAAAAAAATCGGGGCGCTGCGGGTCCGCGCGCAAGCAAGCCTTAAAGCCGCCTTTGAGGCCTCAGGCAGCCAGTGCAGCTTTATTGAAGGGCTGACCGAAGAGACAATCAAAGCCAACCAATCCACCCCTGGATTCTTCCGGCAACGCAAGAATGGCCGCGTCAAAGACCCCTACCACCCCAATGAAAAAGGGGCGCGGAACTACTTTGATCTGCAACGCGACACGATCTGCAACGCCGTGCACAGCCAGCTTGATCGATTGCCCAAGCCAATTCTGGCCACGTCAGACCTGCCCCCACCAGAGCTCACGTCGGGACATCCGTCGGAAATCGTCTTGACCGGCACACAACAATAGCCCCTGCTTTGGCTATTGCACGGACAAGCACAGCTGTCAGTCTAAGGGCACACACAGCGTAAGGCGCCAGACACCATGCCCCCATCAGATCAAAATCCACTGGCACAGCCTTTGCATCTGCCCTGCGGGGTGATGCTCAAAAACCGCATCGCAAAATCGGCCATGTCGGATTCGCTGGGCGACGGGCGCGGCGCACCCACGGACGCGCAAATGCGGCTCTATGAACGCTGGGCGAAGGGCGGCCTGTCACTCTCGATCATAGGCGAGGTACAGGGCAGCCCCGACTACCCCGAAAAACCCGGAAATCTCGTCTTGAACGCGAGCGCCGATCCCGCGCCTTTCAAAGCCTTGGCGCAGGCGGGCGGCGTAAACAACACGCAGCTTTGGATGCAACTGGGACAGGCTGGCGCGATGGCAGATGCCCAGATCAGCAGGCGCAAAGGACCAAGCGCGCTCGATCTTGAGGGGCTGACCTGCGACGCATTCTCGCTGTCTGAAATCCAGTCACTGCCACAAGAATTTGCGCGCACGGCAGCCCTTGCCAAACAGTTCGGGTTCGGCGGCGTCGAAATCCACGCAGCCCACGGCTTTTTGCTCAGTCAGTTTCTCTCGCCGCTCTTTAACAAACGCAACGATGCCTATGGGGGCAGTCTGGACAACAGAATGCGCTTGGTGCTCGAAACGGTAGAGGCCGTGCGCGACGCCGTGGGTCCCTCGTTTCCGGTTGGCATAAAGCTCAACGCAACCGATCAACTCCAAGGCGGCTTTGCTGAGAGTGAGGCACTTAAAGTCATCGCCGCTCTCGATAAAACCAGCATTGATCTGATTGATATCAGCGGCGGCACCTATTTCCCGGGTGCGCCCTCGTCCTCTGATCGGGCGGGCAGCGGCCCCTACTTTCTGGATTTCGCAGCACAGGCCCGCGCAGTCACAACCAAACCGCTGATGCTGACAGGCGGATTCAAGACCTACGCACAGGCACTGGCCGCGATCAAGGATGGAAAGGCGGATCTCATCGGCCTTGCGCGAGCCTTGATCGTGGACCCAGACGTGCCGCGAAAATGGATCGCAGGTGCCGCGACCGCACCTGACTTCCCGCGTTTTACGTCCCCTCCCGTAGGCGGCGTGACTGCGTGGTACACCATGCAAATCACACAAATCGCGGAAGGTGGTGCAAGGCTTTCACCCGATGACCTTCAAAGCATCATCAAAGCCTACGAAGATCGGGATGCACAGCGGCGCATCCTTTGGACAGAACAGTTCAAACAGGCCTAGCGCAGATCAACCGCCGCCGATCTGTCCCCGCCCGCGCAGGATCAAAACCAAAAACACCGCAACCACCGCCGACACTTACAAGCGCAGGCTGTCCCAAACGAGACAAACAAGCCTCCCTCTTGTCCAACCAACGCGACGAAGCCACAGCAGCACGCCGCCCGCCCCTTCTTTGTTCAAAATAAATCCCGGGGTATGGGGCAGCGCCCCATGAAACCTGACCCATCCCTCTCGAACACGGGGGTCAGTGAATGTAGTCACACAAATAGTCATCATGCGCCCAGCCCTGAACAGACAACATCTTCAAAGGCCGCGCCACACCGTCCGGTGTCACCTCGCGGTAGGCGTCAACAACCCTGATCCAATGACCGTCGCGCGCGGTGACATCCACCACAACAATCGCCAAACGGTTCAACTTGCGCAAAGCTTCAGCGCCCGCATCAGGGGCCGCGCGGATCGCTAGATACCCGTCCGGCCCGTTCACATTGCACACCATCGCGTTTTGCTCGGCAAAATTATTGAGCGGCCAACTCAGGCGGGCAAGACCTGTCAAATCCACCTCACCATATACGGCCTCTTCGGCCAAAGCAGGCGCCGGCGAAACGCACAAGGCAAAGCCCAGCGCAGCCAGACGCCCTCGCATTTCTACAACCCCTTGGCGCGGTAGCTCGCGGCCACCTTTTCAATCGACACCAGATAGGCTGCGGTGCGCAGGTCCTTCACGTCATCACGGGCATGCCAGACCTCGCGCATAGACTGATAGGCAATGCGCATTGTGTCATCGAGACCGGATCGCACCAGCTCCAACTCATCCGCCCCGCGCAGGTACTTGTCCTTAAACCCAGGCGACAAGGACCAGCCCAGCTCTTTGTCCTTCGACAGGCGCTCCAACTCATTCACAATCAATTCGTGGCGGGATTCCTCCTGACGGCGCTGCATCCGGCCAAAGCGGATATGGGACAGGTTTTTGACCCACTCAAAATAAGATACAGTCACCCCGCCCGCATTTGCATACATGTCAGGAATAATGACACAGCCCTTCTCTCGCAGAATATCGTCGGCACCGGCGGTGACAGGGCCATTGGCTGCCTCAATAATAAGATTGGCCTTGATACGGTCGGCATTCGTGAGGTTGATAACCCCTTCCAAAGCGGCTGGGATCAGAATATCGCAATCTTCCTCCAAAACAGCAGCCCCCTCAGCGGTGTGATTGGCATCGGGATAGCCTTTGACACCACCATGGGTCTTGATCCACTGGAACACAGCCTCAACGTCCAGACCCTTCTCATTGAACAAAGCACCGTCGCGCTCAATGATGCCGGTGACAATGGCACCGTCCTCTTCAGCCAGAAACTTGGCAGCATGATAGCCCACATTGCCGAGGCCCTGAACAATGACACGCTTGCCTTCCAAAGTGCCGTCCAGGTTGGCAATGGCAACGTCCTCGGGATAGCGAAAGAACTCGCGCAAGGCATATTGAACACCGCGACCAGTGGCCTCAACACGGCCAGCAATGCCACCCGCGTTCAATGGCTTGCCGGTGACGCAGGCAACACCATTGATATCAGTGGTGTTCATACGCTTGTACTGGTCAGCCATCCACGCCATCTCACGCTCGCCAGTACCCATATCAGGGGCAGGAACGTTCTGGGCGGGGTTTACAAGATCACGCTTGATCAGCTCATAGGCAAAACGACGGGTGATCAGTTCCAACTCATGGTCATCATACTTTCGGGGATCAATGCGCAAACCACCCTTGGATCCACCAAAGGGGGCCTCCACCAGAGAACACTTGAAAGTCATCAAGGCGGCCAAGGCTTCAACCTCGTCCTGATGGACATTGATGGCATAACGAATACCACCCTTCACAGGCTCCATATGTTCGGAATGAACAGATCGATATCCGGTGAAGGTTTCGATCTTGCCGCGCAGGCGGACACCGAAGCGGACGGTATAAGTGGCATTACAAACGCGGATCTTCTCCTCAAGACCGTCAGGCAAATCCATCAAGGCGACAGCGCGGTTAAACATCAATTCAACGCTTTCGCGAAAAGACGGCTCTTGAGGTTGGGTCATGGGGGGCACTCCGAAGGTTAACGGGCACCGCAATATGGGGCGCCACAGAAGGGTCTCTAAAAGGGAGCCTATTATGGTTTGGTTAACAAATGCGACTTTTCTGGGCGGTTTAAGAAGAATTTGATTCGGATCGGATCAAGAATGCAGGAAAAGCGGAGAGCCGCCGACAAAAATGATAGGCGATTTGTTGCCGATCCGGTGCCAATCGGCAAAGCGACCAGCGACTGTTCATAGGGCACAGGGCAATGACTTGGAAAAACCCAGCTTGCCACATTCTGGCCACATTTGGGCGAAATGTGTCCATTTGGGGGCGTGAAACCGAGTGTGAGCGTCATAATGTTAAATAGTCTGCCAAAGTCCAACGGTTCGAAAT
>CAZWSE010000082.1:0-14693 GCA_964636575.1 uncultured Sulfitobacter sp.
GTCCGATGAACGGACCGACGCAGCACACCAAAAGCTGGATCTCGGCACTCTGATGAAATCGCGGCTGACCTGCTTCGATATTCGCTCTCGTGATCCAAGACCATGCGCACAGCACGTGCACGCAATTCGTCTGGATATCTCTTTCCAAAGTTCTTCTTTTCCATAACCCAGTATCCTTACTCCTGGGTCTCCGGCAAACAAGGGGCGGTTCAATAACCCAATTTTGATCGGCATGATAAACCAGAAATTATGCAATCAGATTTCACCGTTTCATAAAAAGTTTGCTCGCTGCAGGAATATGCTAAGTTGATCGTTGGTAGCGAACGCATCGCTACAAACAGCTTCTAGTTTTTAGACACCTTGCTTGGTGTTTCTGGAAGCGAGAGCACGGCGATATAGAAGTCCCAAGTAAAAATGGAGGGATCATGATTTCGCTTAGACCCTCATAATCTCGGGCCGCGTTACCTACTTCGCGAAGTGGACTACGTTGTAGAAAGGCTTTTGGTCGGGCTACCTGTCGATCCTTGGTCATTGTGCAATTGAGACTCTGAAACACTCAGCCCGTAAGTTTGCTCAAATCTAGCTTATTGTGATTTGCTTCACCACGGCATCCCAGCGGCGCTTCGAGCGGTAGATGACCGATCCGCAGGCCAGATCGGGTCACCCGATATCCCACTGATGGCCGCGCTAGGGTCGAGGTCACTGTGACACAGGTACCCAAGCGAAGCTGGCCCAAGGGGCCTCAAGGTCGTCCTCTGTCCCCCTCCCCCATATGTGGGATAAGGTGAGGAGGCGGGAGGCGGTATACTCCGCGCATCCGGGACCCCACTGCCAGATCGCCTAGCATCGCCTTGCGTGCCGCAGCCTGTCTGTTTGATCAAAATGCGGAAAATCCAGCCCTGACTGGGAACACTTTGGCTAACACAGCAAATAGACAAAGTTGCAAGACATTGTGAGGAGCGCGTGGTTTGCTTCCGGCCCCATGTGGACATTGGTGCATTTTGCGGCTAACGGCAGGTTTGAGCCCACTGCAGACGTGCCAGATTTGTGCTGCGTGCGCTCGCGGCACGAATTACGCTGCGACCGCTAAGAACTCGGTGTCGCAAAGCGGTATAAAGACCAGCCGTCCATTCAAACTGCAGCATGGAAACGCGGGTCAAGGATCAAGTCGCGGAATTTGCAGCCGTTGAATTCATGGTTGCGAATTGCCGCATTGCGCACATTGCGACGGCGGCGAAAAACTAAAGGGGCAGAACGCCGGCGTTCACTGCGGTGGCGCGGCGATCAGGACGGTTTTGCGGAAGCAAGCATTTGCGTCCTCGCGAACTCGCCTATCCCTACATTGCCGTACTATCGCTTCGAGCCTATTTAGCTGGCGCCCTTCTTCTCCATCTCTAGAGGGCCTCGTCAGTGGCGACCAAGCCTGTCCCGCGCAATCAACCAACGATGCACTTCGCTCGGACCTTCGAAAATCCTCATTAAACGGGCCTGTTCCGACAGCAAGTACAGCGGCGTCTCTTTTGACATGCCCATGCCGCCATAAAGCTGCATCGCATGGTCGACGGCTTCATACGCCATTTCCGTAGAATAGACCTTCACCATTGACGCTTCGGTTCTTGCGTCCTGACGCTGATCGATTTTCCAGGCGGCATGTTGTGTCATCAGACGACATGCATGCAACCGTGTCTGGATGTCAGCAATCCACCATTGAACCGATTGTCGCTCGGACAGCGGACTTCCGAAGGTCTCGCGCTGGGGCGCGTATTCGACCATCATATCCAGTGCGCGGCGGGTAACACCCAGGCACCAACCTGCCATTTCCATGCGGCGCGAGTTCAACCGACCCTGCATGGGGGCAAACCCCTGGCCCACTTCCCCCAAAACCGACGAATGCGATACGTGGCAGTCCTCAAAGGCCAATTCAAACGTTGCGTGACCTGCCAGCATTGGAATTTTTCGGCCCACCGATAGGCCTGGCGTGTCTTTGTCGATGATGAAGGCGGTTATGCCCCCGCGGGCGCGCTTTTCAGGATCGGTCACAGCAACCGCGATGAAGAAATCCGCATCATCTGCGCCTGATATCCATATCTTGCGACCGTTGAGAACCCACCCATCACCGTCTCGAACCGCGCGGGTTTTCATGCCAGCGGGATCAGATCCGGCACCCGGCTCCGAGATCGCAATCGCAGACTGCAGTTCACCTTTCAGATAAGGCATCATGTATTTTTGCTTTTGAGCGTCGGTGCCGACGTCCAGCAGCATATGCAGGTTCGGAGAATCCGGCGGCAGCATGTAGGAAACAGCCGAATAGCCGAGCTCTTCATTAACGCCGACCAGCGCTGTTTGCGGTAGATCGAAACCTCCCATCTCTTTAGGCGCATCCAGACCAAACAACCCCAGAGACTTTGCCCGAGCGTCGATGTGGCTGCGTTCTTCGGATGTCAGATGCACACCTTCCCCTGACACCTCGCGCGCAATGATCTTGCTTTCAATCGGCAAGAGTTCGTCTGCTACAAATTTTTGCACCAGATCCTGAAGCATCAGGTGCTCTTCGGGTAACGAAAAATCCATGTTCTATCCTGTCTTGTTGTACAGCCGCTGTTGGGCCGAAGGAGTTCCGTTGGAATTGACCGAACCTGAGAAAGTCGAAACCCGGCACTCAACCGTAGATAATCGAAGGCAACCAGAGAGACAGCTGCGGCACCGCCACCAGAATGCCCAGAATGAAAAGTTCAACCAGAACAAAGGGCCAAATTCCGCGGAACACCTGAGACGCAGGTGTTTTGGTGACGCCTGCGACGACGAATGCGTTCAACCCCATCGGTGGTGTAATCAAGCCAATCTCCGCCGTTTTTACAAAGATGATGCCCAGCCAGATCGGGTCATACCCAAGGCCGGTCAGCAATGGGAAAGTCACAGGCAGCGTCAGGATCAGGATCGCCAGCTGATCCAGGAAGAATCCAAGGACTATCAAAATCACGAGGACCGTCAGTAAAACGGACCAGGGGGCCATACCCGCATCGGCGGTCATGGTCAGCAACATCTGGGTTGTCCCGTTCAATGCCATGAACATGCCGACAACTGACGAAAAGCCAACAATTGTTAGAATCATGGCACTGGCGCGGGCCGCGCGACTGGCCGCCTGCCAAAGGGTCTTTAGACCCACTCGCCCCATCAGCACACCAATTGCCAAGGCAGCCGAAG
The DNA here is from genome assembly GCA_964636575.1 of uncultured Sulfitobacter sp. Classification (GTDB taxonomy): domain Bacteria; phylum Pseudomonadota; class Alphaproteobacteria; order Rhodobacterales; family Rhodobacteraceae; genus CAZWSE01. The sequence goes on from CAZWSE010000082.1 coordinate 3,205, forward strand.
CACCAACTGCGCCAACTTCGGTTGCGGTGATGATGCCCGAATAGAGGGCAAAAACCATCGCGAGCAACAGTGCGACAACGGGACCAGCTTTGATCAAGCTCTCGGTGCGTTCGGCCCAAGAAGCGATTTTCGCCGTATGAGGCGCAAAATGCGGGTTGCGACGCACAAGAACCCAGATCGCCACAACGTACCCGAGGGCCGTAACCGCACCGGGCACGAAACCGGCAACCAGCAACCGACCCACCGATGTTTCGGTGAAAACCCCATAGAGGATCAAGCCAAGGCTTGGCGGGATCATGATTGCCAGGGTGCCTACGATGGCAAGCAGCGCCGAAGAAAAGCTTGCGTCATAGTTCAGACGGCGCATTTCCGGAAACGCCACCGAGGCAAGCGTACTGGCCGCGGCTGTTGATGAGCCCGAGATCGCCGCCAACAGAACCCCGCCACCGACCGCTGCATAAGAAACACCGCCACGCATATGCCCCAGCCAACGGTTGGTCATGTTAAACAGATCACCGGTGAAGCGTCCCGCGCTCAGAAACTCGGCCATCAGGATAAACATCGGGACCGAGGACAGCGTAAAGCTGGCCACCTCGTCATACGGGGAATGCGCAAGAACTCCTGCCAACGGGCCCAGCCCAACTGTCATCCAAATGCCAAAAACGCCCGTGATGAGCATTGAAAAAGAGACGGGAACGCCGACAAGCAACAACCCAAACAAAAGGGCAAGCGCAAGAAGAGCAACCGAGATCATGTATTGTGTGCCTCTGATACGTCTTCTTGCGACGGATCAAGCGGGGCTATGATGTCCAGAACAAACCGGACGGTCAGGGTGACCGCGCCGAGGGCGACCCAGACATAACTCAGATAAATCGGGTATGGGATCGCACCCATTTTTCGTTCCAGATGTTGAAACTTGCTGATTGCCTCAGCCGACGAATGCCAGGCAAAATAGGCGAATACCGGAAGGCAGATAAGCCCGATCAAGCGAGCATAGTTGCGCCCCATCCTGTCCCTGAGCGGACCAGACAGAACGTCAAGCCGCACATGGCTGTCGTTGGCGTAATTCGCCGACAAGGTGGCAAAGACCAGAATGACCATGAAATACAGGCTGGTGATTTCAAAATTGCCCTGAAAAGGCCGGTTGAACAGATGTCGCCCAAGCGCATCAACAGTGATTGAGGCCATCATCAACAGCAGCGCAATCGTGGCCAGCGTCAGCAACCCTTTTTCAAGAATACTCAGTGCTTTGCGCATATCGGTCCCGCCCGCGTAAGTTGCCAAAGAAGAACCCGGCGCAAAACGTGCACCGGGTTTTTGGCTTTTTCTTATTCAGCCTGAAGACTTTGGTACAACTCAGCGACTTCAGCGGCCCGATCGCTGCGTTCCCCTACATTGGACACCCAGTTTCCGGCGATCGGAGCAAGCGCGGCATTCACCTCTGCAACAACCGCATCAGACAAGGTCACCACATTCATTCCAGCCTTGATCAGACCGCCTTCTGCTTTGGCATTAACGGCGGCAAGCGTCTGGGCCGTGCGCACGTCGTATTCGCGACCAGCCTCAAGTACCTGTTCCTGCTGCTCAGGCGACATCTTCTGGAAATCTTTTTCAGAAATGACCATCGCAAAGGCCACGGATCCAAGCGCCATGTTCGATGTTACTGTATTAGCGACTTCGTACAGTTTGTAGGCGCCGACGGAGGCTGTCAGTGACATCACGCCATCAACAGTTCCGCGTTCGAGCGCGACATAGGTTTCAGTCAGTGGCATGCGAACCGGCACCATTCCCAAGGCGGTGATCGCCTCGGCACCTGCGGCATGGGGCACCCGAATTTTCAGGCCTGCCAAATCATCGAGGCTGTCGATGGCATCAACCTTTTTGGCCAATACAAGCTGGGCCTGAGGCAGGATCGCCATGGAAACAGGACGTGCGCCATTTGGCAGGAACTCTTCTTCTGCCAAAACATCATGCGCCAGTTTGGCATAGGCTATGGCACCAGTTTCGTAGTCTGTAAACGCGCCGGGCACTTCGACCACTGTCGAAAGAGGCAACGTCTCGCCAATCATACCCATTTGCACGATGCCCATGTTGGCAATTCCGGTTTTTACCGCGTTAAGCGTGCCTGCACCGTCAGCAAGTTGACCCCCGGGAAAGTTCTGGACTGTCACGGTGTCGTTGGTCGCTTCTGCGATCTTGGCAAAGAATGGCGTGAGGATCAGCTTGGTCGCGAAGTGTTTGGGCGGCAAGTACGACGAAAATCGCAGATTAAAGTTTTCAGCTGAGGCCATGCCTGCCGAAAGCACACCAAGGGCAACAGCCCCGGCTGCAAGGTATTTGGTCACGTGTTTCATTTTGGTTCCTCCCATATGAAGTGTTACCGGCCCTGAAAGACCGGCGGTCGTTTTTCTTTGAAGGCTTTCACCCCTTCCAGCCTGTCTTGACTGGAATAGGGGTCTGGCCCGACGTTCAGCCGCAGCGCTGCCGAAACCGGCAAGCCGCAAGTCTTGGTGGCTGTTTCCTTGCATCGCTGAATGGTCAGCGGGGCATTGGCGGCAATTGTCATTGACAGCGTTCTGACTGTGTCGCGCAGGGTGTCAGCCGCGACAATCCGGTTGAAAAGGCCATGCAATATGGCCTCGTCTTCTGTCAGGTTTCGCCCTGTGTACAAAAGCTCCAGAGCAAGTGCGCGCGGCAGCAATCTCGGCAACAGAACCGATGAGAAATTCGCTCCCATCCCAACTTTGGCTTCTGAATGGGCATAGCGGAGTCCTTGCGCGCCAATCCGCAGATCACAGGCCAGTGCGATGTCAGCCCCTGCACCCATGCAAACCCCTTCGATGCAAGCAATCGTTGGCTTGTTGACTTCCAGGATGCGTTCAAACGGGTTTCTCTTGTTGCCTTTCATCGGGCGCGGAAACTTTGTCATGTCGGCGCTCTCCAGAGCTTGCATATCAATGCCAGCACAAAAGGCTTGCCCGCCAGCGCCCGACAAGACAATGACGCGCACGTCGTCGTTGTCTTCGGCATCCTCGACCAACTCGGACAGGGCAACCAATCCCTCCAGCGTCAAGGAATTGCGACGTTCAGTGCGGTTGATTTCTATCCAGGCGATGTGATCGTTGATCCGCAGGTCAAGACCCAATTCGGTGGCGTTACTCATGCACTCACCCTTTGCCCTTGGCGACAATCATCTGCCGCTCGCGGATCAAAGCACCGGATGCATCTAACGCCGCCACCTCGTCGTCCGAAAATCCCGCCTCGGCCAAAACCTCATCGGTGTGCGCCGCAAAACGGGGCGGCGGCAAACGGTAGCTGCCAGGCGTGCGCAAAAAGCGAATTGGCAAACCGGTGCCGTGATATTCGGGCGTGTCGATCAGCATATTGTTCGCAGCCACCTGTGGGTGGTTCAACGCTTGCTCAAGGTTCAAAAAAGGTGCCGCCGCCAAACCTTGTTCTAACAGCTCGGTCGCCACCTCATTGGACGTTCTGTCCTTGATCAGTTCTTCAATGGCTGCATCCAGCTCGGCCCGGTGCTCGACCCGGTCAGCGTTGGTCTTGAACCTTGGGTCTTCTGCCAAATGCGCTGCGCCAAGCGTCGCCATCAAACCAGCAAAAGAGCGGTTGTTTCCTGCTCCGGTAAATACGCGACCATCCTCACATTTGTACGCTCCGTAAGGCGCAATCCAGTGTTCCGTATTACCGGTTGGACGCGGGATTTTCCCGGTTGCGAGATAGCCGCCCGATGCTGGATGCAGCATGGTCAGCCCGATATCATACAGCGACAGTCCGACATGCTGTCCCAGGCCGGATTTTTCGCGTTCCAGCAATGCCATAAGGATGGCACTGGCTGCCGAAAGACCGGTTGCATGATCAATGAGCGGCAAAGCGATCTTGGAGCCGTCACTCCCTGCTTCGCCGTTGATCGAAGCCAGCCCGACAAACCCTTGGATTGCCACATCATACCCGGCCATTCCAGCCAGCGGACCATCGCTGCCAAAACCGGTGATCGTACATTGTACAAGGCGCGGAAACTTCTTCGACAGAACGTCTTCGTATCCAAGCCCCCAACGCGGCATTGTCCCTAGCTTGAAGTTGTGAATCAAAACATCCACGCCTTCGAGAAGTTTCAGCAGCGCATCGCGCCCCTCAGGTTTGGAAAGATCGAGTGCGATGGAGCGTTTGTTACGGTTGAGACCATTAAAATAGGACGACCGGTCCTCATCTATCTTGATGCCGAAGTTCCGGGTTTCGTCCCCCACAGGCGGCTCTATCTTGATGACATCGGCTCCCTGATCGGCAAGCGTCTGCGCACAGATTGGGCCTGCATAGACCCGGGACAGGTCCAAAACCCGGTATCCAGCCATGGGACCTGTGTTTTTTGGTGTGTCTGGATGTGTCATTGCCGTGTCCTGCTAGGTGCCGGTAAAAACCGGGGTCCGACGCTCGGACGCGGCCCGGATGCCTTCTTTGAAATCTTGTGTTCGCATGTGCCTCGCCTGAATAGCGAGTTCGTGCTCAAGCGCGCTGCGCACGCTGTCGGCCAGACCTTTGCGCAGCGTCCGGCGCATGTCACAAACTGCCAGAGGTGCCGCTGCGGCAATCTCACTTGCCAGAGCAAGCGCCTCGTTGCGTAGATCGTTCTGCGCCACTAGGCGATCCGCAAGGCCAATGGCATGCGCATCAGCAGCGGATATCCGGCGCCCCGTCATAAGCAGCTCAGCTGCGGGATTTTGTCCGATCACCCTGGGAAGCGATACGGAAATGCCAAAACCACAGTGCAGGCCCAGCTGTGCAAAATTGGCCGAAAACACGGCCTTGTCACCAGCAATTCGGAAATCTGCGACCAGAGCCAGACCAAGCCCGCCACCAATGGCAGGCCCCTGAATCGCCGCCACAATCGGAATGTTAAGATCAAACAAGCCGGCCGCATCTGAATAGAGGATGCGCGCCGCCTCGATCGCCATTTTGGGATCAACGCCAGCACCAAAATCTGCACCAGCGCAAAACACCTTTCCCGACGCGGCGAGCACGATGGCCCTGCACTCTGGATCAGCTTCCAATTCCTGACAGGCACCTAGAAGGTTGCGGATCAATTCAAGGTCAAAAAAGTTCAACGGCGGGCGGTTCACTTCAACAACGGCAACATGGGCATGACGTTCGATACGAATCTCTGTTTCGTCGGTGCTGCTCATTTGGGCCCAGGCTCCATAAGTAGATCGCTGTTAACTTAGAGTAGCGTTGTTAGCCATGCTCAGGCTATACTGCGATTGGCATATCATGTATTCCAGATTGGAATGACTATGACCGAAAGAAGAGACCGAACAGCCATGAAACGTTCATCCGCCGGACATGACCAGCGTGACGTGCTTCGCAACCAGGATCTGAACCAGCTGATCGCCCTGGATGCCCTTCTGTCGCAAAACAGTGTTACGGCCGCGGCGGATGTGCTGGGGGTTTCGCAACCAACGATGAGCAAAAGCCTCGCCCGTTTGCGCAACAGTTTTTCTGATCCTTTGCTGGTGCGCGAAGGCAACGTCATGCACCTCACACCGTTTGCGCGTGATCTGGCATTGAAACTACAAGAAACATTGAAAGACTTGTCGGACCTTTACGCCCCACCCGGACCGTTTGACCCAAAAGAGATGAAAGGGTCCTTCCGGATCACCTGCAACGACTACGTTCAGGCTGTGCTCGGTGCGCCGCTGCTGAAATCCCTCCATGTCAAGGCGCCCTCAGTTAAGATCGAGTTTCGCCCACTCGGAATGATGTACCCGGAACAGTTGCTGGTTGAGGGACTCACAGACATCGCCATCACGACCAGCTTTCCCAACATCAATCTCCACTCGGCAGCAGTTTACTCGGATCCCCACATCTGTGTGGCAGCCGCCGACAGCACTAACGTGCCGGATCGCCTGTCACTGGAGGATTTTTTGGAACGCAGCCAGATTGATGTCTCTCCGGCAGGGATCGGACTGCTGCGACAAGCGCTCGCACGGAAACATCGCCAGTTGAAGGGGGAGCGAAACGTTGTGGCGACCTTAACGTCATTCCTTGCCCTTCCGGCGTTTTTGAAGGGTACCGACCTGCTTGGCGTTATTCCTTCGCGCGCCTTGTCTGTTATCCCCCCCGGCAGCTTGAAAACAATACCTCTGGAATTCGATCTGCCTGCTTACGATGTTTCCATTTGGTGGCATAACCAGACAAACACTGATCCATTTCTGCGATGGGTTCGTTCAGAAATCAGTGCCCTGGGCACGACGATCTAGTGCAATCTTCGACCTCAGAACTGGCCACAAAGTTGCACCTATTGGAATGGCCGCCTTTCGCCACTTCAACCAAAACATTGTGAATGGCCGGTCTGATTTTCGCTAGCGATGGTAATTCGAAGGCCAGTTAGATGAAAGTTACTGCTCTGCCGAAACGCTGCGGTCGCGGCAACGAACAATGAATTGGGCTTTCCGCATTGGTATCTGCAACGCGCGTATTGGACCAGATTATCCGACAGTTTAGATGCCAAAAAAAGGCCCTAAACGGGCGTGCGAATGGGCCAACCCGGTGAAGCCGTACTGCAGCGGGTGAGCCACCGAATAATGGCCGCAACAGGCCGTCCTCACCATTACCAATGACAGATCTTGGCGCTATGCTGTTGTTCATGTACGGCGCAGCATCCAGTAGAATGGGCTCTGAGCGGCCTAATGCGCTCGCGGCATGAATCCTGCAGGACAAAATCCGGTCTTGGTGTTGCACCGCGGCGTGAAAAGCGGTCGTTGGGGCGACTTGTGGTATGCGTTGTACAATCAGCGAAAGTGATCTGGATCGAGACACTTTTCGGTCTGAACCTAGGGCGATCGCCCTTCAGCACTGGGCTTATATCAGACTGATGAAATGGCAGCTGGTTTCTTTCGATCACGGTTTGACGTTACGTTACGCAACAAAAACTAAACAGATGTCCAAATTTTGTGTTCAACTCTTCCAAAGCTTTGCGTTTGGGAGGAATCAATGGGCTACGACTTCATTATTGTGGGCGGTGGATCAGCGGGAGCGACGATCGCGTCGCGATTGACTGAGGACCCAAACACCAAGGTTTGTTTGTTAGAGGCCGGTGGCAGCGGCAAAGACATCTTTATCCGCGCGCCAATGGCGGTGGTTGCGATGTTGCCTGGGCGACCCAAGATCAACAACTGGGCGTTTGATACTGTCCCCCAGCCTGGTCTGAACGGACGCAAAGGCTATCAGCCACGTGGCAAAGCATTGGGCGGGTCCAGCGCGATCAATGCGATGCTGTATGTGCGTGGCCAGAAAGAAGACTATGACAGCTGGGCCGAACTGGGCAACGCAGGCTGGGGCTGGGATGATGTCCTGCCGTACTTCCGCAAGGCAGAAAACAACGTCCGCGGGGCTGATGACGCCCACGGCGACAACGGCCCCTTGCAGGTGTCCGATCAAAAGGCCCCGCGCCCGATCTCTCAGGCCTATATCGATGCTTGTAATGAAATGCAGCTACGCTCCAAGCCTGATTTCAACGATGGTGACAACGAAGGCGCGGGCATGTGGCAAACCACGCTATTCCACACCCCCGACAAAAACGGCGAACGGTGTTCCGCCGCTGCGGCCTATTTGCACCCGGTGATGGACGACCGCCCGAACTTGACGGTGATCACCAAAGCCCACGCAACCAAAGTGATCTTTGATGGCAAGCGCGCCGTTGGCGTGGCCTATCGTCAGGGCAAAGACGACAAAGAGGTGCGCGCGGACAAAGAAGTGATCTTGTGTGGCGGTGCATTCCAATCACCGCAGCTGTTGATGTTGTCTGGCGTCGGCCGCAGCCAAGACATCACACCGCACGGTATTTCGATGCAGCACGAACTGCCCGGCGTGGGGCAGAATCTGCAGGATCATCTTGATTTCGTGATGGGCTACAAAACCAAAGACACCGACAACATTGGGATCGGCCTGCGCGCAGGGATAAAGCTGATTGGTGAAATCTTCAAATGGCGCAAGCACGGCAATTCGATGGTGGCCTCGACCATCACCGAAAGCGGCAGCTTTTTCAAAAGCGACCCGTCAATTGAACGCGCCGATTTACAAACGCATTTCGTGATTTCAATCGTTGATGACCACGCGCGCAAATTGCATCTGGGTCACGGCTATTCGTGCCACGTGTGTAACCTGCGCCCCTATTCACGCGGAGAGGTGTTTTTGCAAAGTGCCGATCCCATGGCCGCCCCCGGCATTGACCCCAAATTCCTGTCCGATGACCGCGATTTGGACATTATGATCAAAGGTGCCAAACAAACCCGTGCCACGCTCGAAGCGCCCGCATTGGCGAAATACCGGCACAAGGAATTGTTCGGTGTGCATGACAATATGACCGACGCCGAATGGGAAGAGGTCATTCGCAACCGCTCTGACACCGTTTATCACCCGGTTGGCACCTGCAAGATGGGCCACGACGACATGGCCGTGGTTGATGATCAGCTAAAGGTGCACGGGCTTGACGGGCTGCGGGTTGCCGATGCCTCGATCATGCCGCTGCTGGTGTCAGGTAACACCAACGCTCCGACGATCATGATCGGCGAAAAATGCGCGGACATGATCAAAGCCGAATATGCGGCTTAGCGTGGCTTTACATCACATGAAAGGAGCACCGGTATGGACGGCGCACAATTGATGATCGACGGGCAAGAGGCCCTGTTTGACGAATACGACGTGGCTTTGGCTGATCTAGACGCTTCCAAAGACGCGTGGGTGCAGGTGCCCCCTGCGGACCGGATCGCGCTGTTGTCCAGCATGAAAGACGGCATCATGAAGGTTGCCGAAGGCTGGGCCGAAACCTCTGCCCGCAAAAAGGGCTTGGTCATTGGCACTGCAATTGCGGGCGAAGAATGGCTCGCCGGACCCTATGCCACCATCGCGGGCGTGAACGCGCTGATGGTCACGCTGTCCCAGATGAAGGACAAATCCTTCATCGACCATCTGCCGCAACGCGAACTGCCGACTGGCCAACTTGGCGTGAAAGTCATGCCGCATTCGATCTGGGATCGTCTTTTGTTGTCAGGCGTTTCCGCCGAGGTCTGGATGCAAAAAGGTGTGAACACAGGCAATCTGAAAAAACACGCTGCTGTGGCCTATGACGTGCCCGCCCACAAACGTGTGGGCAAGGTGGCGTTGGTGCTCGGCGCGGGCAATGTTGCCGCGATCACGCCGCTGGACGTTCTGCATAAACTGATGATCGAAGATCAGGTTGTGATTTTGAAGATGAACCCGATCAACGACTACCTGACCGATTTCTACAAGATCGCGATGAAACCATTCATCGACGGCGGCTTCTTGCGGATCGTCAAAGGCGACGCCAAGGGCGGGGCCTATCTGTGTGACCACCCGATTGTCGAAGAACTGCATATAACCGGATCAGATGCGACCCATGATGCGATTGTCTGGGGCGTGGGCGACGAGGGTGCGGCCAACAAAAAGGCTGGCACGCCCAAGAACACCAAACGATTTACCTCCGAACTTGGCTCTGTCAGTCCAACCATCGTGGTGCCCGGCCCGTGGTCTGCGGCCGACATCCAGTTTCAGGCGGAAAACATCGCCACGATGAAATTGCACAATTCCGGCCACAACTGCGTGGCGATGCAGACGATGATCATGCCCAAAGGGTGGGACAAAGCGCCTGCTTTGATGAACAAACTGAAAGCTGTCATCGCAAACTCGACCCGCCCGACATGGTATCCCGGTGCGGTGCAACGCATGGACGATTATGCCAAAAACGGCGGAACGGTTGAAACCATCGACCGCGGGTCTGTCGCCCCGCCCGTCGTGATTGGTGAGGTGTCCGAAGACACCTATAACCGCGCCTGCGAAGTCTTTGGCCCAGCCTTGGGCGTTAAAGAACTGGAAGCCGAGAACGCCGAGGCATTTTTGATCGCGGCGATTGAATATGCCAACACCGAACTTTGGGGGACGCTGGGGGCCAACATTGTCATCCACCCCAAGACCATTCGCCAGATCGGCAAGACCCGGTTTGATGAAATCATCGCCGATCTGAAATACGGCAGCATCGCCATCAACACATGGACGGGTCTCGCGTTTCTGGCCGCCGCCTGCCCATGGGGGGCCTACCCCGGACACACGCTCGACAATGTGGGTTCGGGCATCGGCACCGTCCACAACAGCTTCATGCTAGAGAAGACCGAGAAAGTGGTCATCCAAGCACCATGGCGCCCGTTCCCGCGGGGTCTGTTGTCGGGCCAATTCACGTTGCTGCCCAAACCGCCGTTTTTCATCACCAACAAAAAGCAGCATAAGGTCGGTCGCCTTTTGACCCATTTCCAATACAAACCCAGTTGGTTCAAACTGCCGCGCATCTTCCTGAATGCGTTGTTGGGCTGATCTTTTTGCGGTCGGGTTCGGCTTGCGCCCGACCGCAAACAAAGCGATTGAGACGTATGAATGAGATGCCATCCAAGCTGAAAGTGCGCGCTGAACGCAAAGTCGCAAAGCGCGACGCCAAGAAACGCCAAATCGCACAAAGCGCGATTGAGGCGCTTAAGGTGCTTGGCTACGCAAACACGTCCTTGCGCGATATTGCGGCCCATAGCGACCTGTCGCTGGGTATGCTGCATTACTACTTTGAAGATCGCGCCGCGCTGATCATCTATTGCGTGGAGATTTACAAAGAAGAATTTGTTCGCAATTTTGAGGAAGCCTTGGCCAAAGCTTCTGGTCGCGATCAGGTCATCACCACCTTTGCCGAGGCTTTGGTCACGTCCATTGTCGACGATGAAATGACACATCGGCTATGGTATGACATCCGAACCCAAGCGATGTTTGACGAGACGTTTCGCCCCGTGGTGGCCGAGATAGAAGGCGCGCTGATCAACATCATTCGCACCGCCTTTGACAAAGCGGGGCAGCCAACGCCGGCCCAATTGGAAATCCATTACGCGCTGCTTGACGGCGTATTCCGGTTTGTCATGCAAAGGCAAATTGGGGATGAACGGAAATCACGCGACGATCTCCTGGTTGTGTTCAGCACTTTGCTCGACCGGTTTCTCTGATGGCTTAGTGAACACACGCATCATGATGGCGATTACAGTGAGAACCCGCCGGACCCGTTGCTCAGTATTGGCAGTACGAAACATGCAATCTCCGCGTTTCGAATATTCGAACAGATCGTCGCGAAATGTCACTATGGGGTTTGCTACAATGTGCGCTCTTGAACTTCTGCTTTTGTGAGAAATGCTGCGCCAGAAAGTCTATAGTGCAGCACAAGCGAGCAAATGCTGCGTCAGCATTAGCCACGGCTGCATAAGTCGGCTTTGTCCCGCTTAGAAGACCTATACAGAAAGAGCAACAAAAGCCCGCTTTCCGCCCTTTGGGAAGAATTTGTTTTCTGGCACCCCGTAAAGCTTCTGAGACGGCGATCAGCGCTTATTTATACCGAAGAGAGGCTTCAGGTACGCCGTAGAGGCGGCAGGAAGCGC
>CAZWSE010000083.1:0-8950 GCA_964636575.1 uncultured Sulfitobacter sp.
GCCCATGTGCTGGGCCTGAAAGACATGGCCGGATTGCTGAAACCGGCGGCTGCGCGGATCCTTGTGAAAGCGCTGAAGACCGAAGTTGGTCTGCCCATTCATTTCCACACGCATGACACCGCTGGCATTGCTTCGGCCACGATCCTTGCAGCCTCCGAGGCGGGTGTAGATGCGGTTGATTGTGCGATGGATGCCTTTTCGGGCAACACATCCCAAGCGACCCTAGGCACCGTGGTTGAGGCCTTAAAGAACACCGACCGCGACACCGGCCTCGATATGGGTGAGATCCGCAAGATTAACACCTATTGGGAAGGCGTGCGGGCGCAATACGCGGCCTTTGAGACAGGGCTGCAAGCACCCTCTTCCGAGGTTTACCTGCACGAAATGCCCGGTGGCCAGTTTACCAACCTCAAAGCGCAAGCGGCTTCAATGGGGCTGGAAGAACGCTGGCATGAGGTCGCGCAGACCTATGCGGATGTGAACCAGATGTTTGGGGATATTGTGAAGGTGACGCCCTCGTCCAAGGTTGTGGGCGATATGGCCTTGATGATGGTCAGCCAGAACCTGACACGGGCTGAGGTTGAAGACCCTGACACCGACGTGGCCTTCCCTGACAGCGTGATCGACATGATGCGCGGCAATCTGGGCCAGCCTCCGGGTGGGTTCCCTGATCTGATCTTGAAGAAGGCCCTCAAAGACGAGGCGCCGAACCTAGAACGGCCGGGCAAACACCTGCCGCCTGTCGATCTCGAATCCATACGCGCCGAGATCATGGAGACGCTGGAACTGGAAGCTGTCGATAACGAAGACCTGAACGGCTATCTGATGTACCCCAAGGTCTACACGGACTACATGGACCGCCACAAAGTGTACGGCCCTGTGCGCACCCTGCCCACGAACACCTTCTTCTATGGCATGGAAAACAGTGAAGAAATCACAGCCGAGATTGATCCGGGCAAAACGCTTGAGATCCGGTTGCAGGCGGTGGGTGACACCAATGAAGACGGCGAAGTGAAGGTCTTCTTTGAACTCAACGGCCAGCCTCGGGTGATCCGTGTGCCCAACCGCTTGGTCAAAGCCAGCACCATTCAGCGCCCGAAAGCCGAAGCTGGCAACGACACCCACATCGGCGCGCCTATGCCCGGCGTTGTGGCGTCGGTCGTGGTCGCTGCGGGCGCACAAGTCAAAGAAGGGGATCTGCTGCTGACGATTGAGGCCATGAAGATGGAAACCGGTATCCACGCCGAACGCGATGCTGTCATCAAAGCCGTGCATGTGGCCGCAGGCGGGCAGATTGATGCCAAAGACCTGTTGGTTGAGTTTGAGGAATAGACGGATGCTGAAACACGTCTTTGCGGCAGCTTTGACCGCCACACTGGCCTTTGCGCAGCCCGTTCTGGCGCAAGATCCTGTGACCAAACATGAAACGGGCGACCCAGCAATGGACGCGGCCATCGCAGAGGCCAAGGGCAGCTTGGACCGTGTGTTTGCGGTGGCGATGAATGCAGACGGTCAGGTGCATCCGGCGGTCTATCTGAAGGTTGCTGTGCCTGTCACAGGCGGCGACGTCGAAGTTGAAAACATATGGGTCAACGAAGCCGTCAAAGGCGCGTCGGGGTTTAGTGCGACGCTGGCGAACGCCCCCGTCTATATAGATGCAGGCTTGGGCGATCAGATCACCTTTGCAAAAGACAGCATCGTGGACTGGAGCGTATCGGACAACGGAAAGCTCTACGGCAACTACACAACGCGGGTGCAACTGCCGCAGATGGACGCGCAAACGCGGGCATCGCTTTCGGCGCAACTGTCAGCCGATCCATTGCCTGACGGGTGGTAAAGCGCGAGCTGGGTTTCACATGGCAGGACGCTGGGCTAGGCTTTGCCCATGACACTTGTACACTCCCCTCTCTATGCTGCCCTTCTGGGCTTTATTCTGCTGGCGCTGAGCGCGCGTGTGATCGTTTACCGGCGGTCGCATAAGATCAGCCTTGGGGATACGGGCGACAAGGCCCTGCTCAAGCGGATGCGGGCGCAATCGAACTTTGTCGAATACGCGCCTATGGGGCTGATATTGCTGGTTTTGGTTGAACTTACAGGCGCACCGGCGATTGCAGTGCATGTTCTGGGACTGATGCTGGTCGCAGGACGAGCGATGCATGGCTACGGCTTTTCAAGCACGCCGCAAGTGATGCAGATGCGCGTGGGTGGCATGATCCTGACGCTGATTTCGATCCTGCTGTGCGCGGTCGGACTGTTGTTGCACTGGCTATTCTGAGACCCAAGCACGCAGGCGTGTAAAAAATCACAAAATTGCCTCAGTTTTCCCTTGCAGGACACCTTGTCTATGCGTACATCCGCACTCACCCAAGGAAGCGGGCGTAGCTCAGGGGTAGAGCATAACCTTGCCAAGGTTAGGGTCGGGCGTTCGAATCGCCTCGCCCGCTCCAACATCCCGAATATCGGGATCAAACACGGGACCGCTTCGGCGGTCCTTTTGTTTTTCGGGCCTCAACTGCAGGATACTTATGGAATAGGCAGGCGGGAGCGCATGGATACGGCTCTGTCAGGGCTTTGAGTTTTAACCCTTTTTTAACACTTTCAGGCAAATTCATTACCTAAATTGCCAATTTGGAAACAATAAGCCCGGATTGTTTACATATTTATACTTTGACGACACAGTACGGATCGGCATAAAGTCGCCGACAGGGGAATGGGCTATTTTTCTGCATCTTTTTTGATGAGCCTGCTTTTCCACATGGGGCGGTTTCTTTTTTCACCAGTCTCACTACTTTTTTGTCTCGGACGATTTGGGACATATTTTTTTGAAACAGGCGCGCTTTTATTCTTCCGCGCCAAAGATACCCGAAGGGGAAATAACATGACTATTGCGACTAAATTTACAGGGCTTGCTGCGGCTGGCCTTCTGGCTGCTGGCTTGGCGACAAGCTCTGCTGCTAACACGGTGTCCATCAACTTCAACGACTACGCAGATGCGAACGCACAAGGCTTCGTATCCGTTGTCGCACCAGGTGGCATTGAGCTGACAAGCACGATGTCCATCACAACCGGCGCAAGCGGCCATCTCGACGGCACAAGCATCAAGACAGGTCTTCCTTCAGGTTTGGGCAGCTGCTTGGACTTGATCAACGGCTGCGTAGGTAAGGAAACCGATGATATTGACCCAGGCATGGACCTTCTGACAATGAACTTCGTGAACGATGCGCTGGCGTCTGCACAAGTTGTGACCATTACGGACATGCTGATCCGCGATGACTTTCACCTCGAATTCGACGGCGAAATCGATGTGAATGGAACAGTGCTGACGGTCGTGGATGGCGCCCTTACCGGTTTGAACCTTGTCGGGTCGTCGTTCGATTTCTCTTGGATCAGCGGTGTTGATTCCGGTGATCAGGCTGGCTTCTACGTCGAAGCAATCACGGCTCAAGTGCCGCTGCCCGCAGGCATCCTGCTGCTTGGCACCGCCCTTGGCGGTCTGGGTCTGGCGCGTCGCCGCAAGGCCGCAGCCTAAAGCATAGTTGCGACAAGATATGCAAAGGGCGTTCGTGTGGTGCCCTTTGCAGAGCGTTCCGAAATTTTTGCGGTACTTTGCGCTTAGACCAAGTTCTTTTTTAACTCATCATTTTTCAAGACTCTGACGTCTTGCGCAGCTGCACGTATCTGCAACCCTACTTTCGGTTCGATCATGACACCCATCTTGTCCAACGCGGGTCATGGCGTCTGCATCCCCTAGCACCCTTCGCAGGCGCCTTGACCTTGCTTTGGCCTTATTCGGGCAGAGGCGAGGTTGATTTCCGCGAAAGTTATTGTGAATTCTTCCGCATTTAGGCAAACAGAACCAATTGCGCCCCTTTAACGCCACATTCACCACTGCGCGAGAACACCCCGATTCGATGCCTATTCTCCATGTTTCGGGAACAATGCCCCCTCAAAATGCCGATTGTTTCCCACATTTACGCCCGAAAAACGCCCGAAATCGCAGTTTCCGCTTAAACTGTGATTTGGAAACAATAAAAATCATTGTTTTTTTTTTAATAGGTGACGTCTGCCCCAAAATCGGCGTAAAGTCGCTGATAGAAGGTGTGCGTACAGAGAAACCAACACGTACGATGACACATCTTGTAAGGGCCAGAAGCGACGTGCGGAGGGTCTGACCAGTGCGAAGGGCTACCACACGTTAAGTTTGGATAGTACGAGTAAAACCATCACGTGCCGTCATTGTCGGTGCTTTAATCTATATCCTAAGGGGGATGTATAAATGAATATGACTACAAAAATTACTGGCCTCGCAGCGGCCGGCATCGTGGCAGCAGGCTTGGCGACAAGCGTTTCTGCCAACACAATCGACTTCAGCGCATACGCTGACGCGAACGGCAAAGGTTTCGTTTCTGCGGTCGCACCAGCCGGCATCGCGTTCACAAGCGCTGTGACCATCACAACTGGCGCAAGCGGCCACCTGGACGGCGCAAGCTCTTCCACAGGCTTGCCTTCCGGTTTGGGCAGCTGCCTTGACCTTGTCAACGGTTGCGTAGGCAGAAACACAGACGATATTGATCCGGGTGCAGACCTTCTGACGGTCAACTTCACAAACAACGCTCTGGCAGCAGCACAGACTGTGACTATCACAGACATGCTGATCCGTGACGATTTCCACCTCCTGTTTGACGGTGTGATCAGCGTTAACGGTTCCAACGTGAACGTTGTTGCAGGCGCAGTATCCGGCCTTAGCCTGATCGGTTCGTCTTTTGACTTCCAGTGGGTTAGCGGTGTTGATTCCGGCGACCAATCTGGCTTCTACGTAGAAGCCATCACCGCAGCAGTTCCACTGCCAGCCGGTGTTCTGCTTTTGGGTACCGCTTTGGGCGGCCTGGGTCTTGCCCGTCGTAAGAAAAAAGCAGCCTAATTGGTTCGCTTCTGCGCTCAGCTTGGGCCTGACCTAAGCTGAGCTGCAAGAATAGAAAAACCCGCCACGCTTCACGCATGGCGGGTTTTTTCATGTCTCGCCTGCCCTGTCTAAGGGCCGCGCACCTAAGACAGCGGGAACTGGCGCAGGCAGGTTTTTGCGTTTGTCTGGAAATCTTTGATATGTGCACCGGCGTCGCGGCGTTTGGTCATCGTCTCAAACGCTTTCAGCTTTTGGCGTTCATTGCCGCCCACATAGCGCGTCAAGATCGCGGTCGAGGCCAGTTGGAACACTGTCACCTGCCGCCGCGAGATGTATCCATTGTTATAAAGTGCCGATGGCACCACGACCAGAATGGCTGCACAGCGCAAGGCCGCGGCTTCTGATCCTTGATAAACGTGTTTTGCTTGAACGGGTGCGGTGGTCATTACGCACAGCGCCGCTGCTGCGATAAGATGTTTCATGTCAAAATGCCTTATATGTCATCGTCGTTAATGAACGCTCAATCCCTTTGATCGTCAGCAGCCCGTCATTGATGTATTTACCAACGTCCTGCCCTTCGGGAATGTACATCTTCATCATCAGGTCATACTCACCACTGGTTGAATAAAGCTCCGAATGCAGTTCGCGCAGGGCGATTTCTTCGGCGACTTTATACGTTGTACCCGGTGTGCAGCGGATCTGAACGAAGACGCAAATGCTCATGTGTTAACCTTTCGTGACATAAGGCTTAGGCTGCCACGTAGGCGAATTTAGGGCAATCCCTGTACTTTATTGAGACTGGGCCTTGCGGGCCTTCAGGTTGATCGTTTTCTCGGCTGCCCGTTCTGAGGCTTGGGTTTCCTGAACCGCTTCGGCCACCCGACCATCGTTTGTCACGTCATCCAGCACCAATTGATTGAGCGAACACCACATCGGATAGTTGACCCATCCCGCATGATCCCGAATGGCCGTATCAAGGGCCCGCACATTCCAGAAAGGGCTGCGGCCGGACACAACCGACCATCTGTCAGGTTGGTCTCGCAAATAGTGGCTGTGCCGCCATTGGATCGACGCTTCATTTCGTTCTTTTGCAATGTTTGCAGCCGCCGAAAAGTCTCCTTCTTCACGCGTTAGACCGTAGTCCCAGCCGTCATTGTCAAAACGCTTTTGGGCGTATCCACTTTCTCTTTGCTGCCGTTCTTGTTGTTCGGCTTGCTGTAACCGCACCGTCGTCAGCCAGCCCGTCGCCGGATCACACCAGGATTCATTCGGTCGTCCGCTTTGCTGGAAACTGGCCTTGGTGCCTGTGCCTGTGTTGACGCTAAGCTCATGGGTTGAACCAGCGGCAGCACTGTTCAGTTGAAATTGCGTTTCATACTCGGGCGACAAGTGCCCGATCGCCTGTCGCTGTTCGGGGTCTGTCTTGCCTGCCAACCGCTGGGCCAAAGGAAACAAGAACCCTGTCGAGGTGTCATACTCGATCCGCCTGTTTTTACGCTCAATCCCCGACCAATTGTTCGTGGACGTCACCGCGATGTAGACGGGACGCTGTGTTAAGGGGAATGCACGTCGCCAGTTGCGCAGGTTTTCTGCCTGTTTAGGATCAGTCTGCCCCTGCCCGTCAGTTGCGGTCAACGCATTGAAATCACGCGGTAATCCGGCGTCATCGCGCAGCTTACGTTGCAGTTGCGTCCATTTGGCGGCTTCAGACGCAGGATTAAAGAGCACCACCAGATCCCCCAAGGGAGGCGCAAGCGCACGTCCCGCCCGTGCCCCGCCGTTTTGTTTTCGATCCTCCAAAGCCTGCATCGTGCGCCGGTTCATGATGTTGGCCATGATGTTGCCGCCCAACGAATGGCCAACGATCAGATACTTGTCCGCTGTGGTCCGACCTGCATCGAGGCGCAGCCTGTCTTGAACGCGTTCCAGAATTTGCTCGACCGGAGCGCCCTGGCCATCCGACAGTTCCTCGCTTTTGGCCTTCCGGTTCCAAAAGGTCGTTGCCGCAAGAACCGCAAAGGGAGAGACCGCCGCGTTGTTGGTCAGTAGGGGTTCTGGAAAGGACCGACCACGCCAGCCCACAAACAGCCCAGTAAGATCGGCATTACAATACTGCCCCTGCTCTACGCAGCGCGTGTTCAACGCGGACCGCGCATATCCCAATAGGATACGAAACTTGCGCACATCATTGTCCCGCAACGACGCATCGTGCCGCCATCCATGCACAAACGCGATCACATAGTTCTGCCGTCCGGCCTGCTTTGTGTTTTCCAGATGTGCTTCAAGCGCTTCGAGCTGCGCGGGCACCCGCTGTTCCAGTGCGTCGTTAAGTTCAACAAAAGCCAGCGTAAATTCATCGGTCTGCGCAAGAGTTTGGTTTTGCGACGCCGCGATCTGCGACCATGTTTGTTCGTCTTTCTCTAGCGCTGCGGCTGGAAGATCGGGCACCTTATGCCGCTGTACAAAGCACCGGGCGGCTGTGTTCTTCTTTTGCCGCGCTGGCTCTAGGTTCAACGCACCCAAGGCGATCACATTCTGGCACACCGCCTGATCCGGTCCCAAGTCACGGTGTGTTTGCCGCGTCGGCGCGCACCCGACGCTTACCAACGCCAAGAATGCGATCAATATCCGTATCATCAAATCCGCTCCGTCGAAATCGTCGTCTTAAATTACGCCTAGCCTAAGCCCAAAGCCCCCGATTCCCCTAATCTTTCGCGTCGCGCCTTTGTCGCCACAGCACCCACTTGCCTTGAATACCCCCCTTTGCACATGAGGTTGCCCCACCTATAAGCGCCTCAAGAACTCAAAAGGACCCGCCAATGCGCACCGCCCAGATCATTCGCAAAACCGCTGAAACCGAGATTGATGTGACCCTGACCCTTGATGGCACAGGCGCTTATGACAATCAGACTGGCATCGGCTTTTTTGACCATATGCTGGACCAACTGGCCCGCCATTCGCTGATCGACATGACCATTCGCGCGACCGGTGATTTGCACATTGATGACCACCACACCGTTGAGGACACAGGCATCGCCATCGGGCAGGCCTTGACGCAGGCTTTGGGCGACAAGCGCGGGATCCGTCGGTATGGATCATGCCTTTTGCCGATGGACGACGCCCAAGTCCGCTGCGCCCTTGATCTGTCCGCCCGTCCCTACCTGATCTGGAATGTTGACCTGCCGACCCCCAAAATCGGCAGCTTCGACAGCGAATTGGTGCGCGAATTCTTCACCGCTTTCGCCACCCACGGCGGCATCACATTGCACATTGATATGATCCACGGGATCAACAGCCACCACATTGCAGAGGCCACGTTCAAATCTGTCGCCCGCGCCCTGCGCGACGCGGTAGAGGTCGACCCCCGCAAGTCAGGTGACATTCCATCGACCAAGGGTGCCTTGTAAACCCGATGCTAACGGCCATTATCGACTACGAAAGCGGCAATCTTCATTCAGCCGAAAAAGCCTTTCAACGCATGGCGTTAGAGGTTGGCAGCGGTGATGTTGTGGTCACCGACGACGCTGATGTCGTGGCCCGCGCCGACCGCATTGTTTTGCCCGGCGATGGTGCCTTTCCGGCCTGTCACACCGCTTTGACATCCCATGGTGTTTTTGAGGCCTTGAAAGAGGCTGTTGAGACCAAAGGCCGCCCGTTTCTTGGTATCTGCGTTGGGATGCAACTGATGGCCACTTGGGGGCGCGAATATTCAGACACCAAAGGTCTGGATTGGGTCGGTGGTGAGGTCGTGCCGATTGCTCCAAAAGACCGGTCCTTCAAGGTGCCCCATATGGGGTGGAACGATTTGGTGCTGGACGCCCCCCACACTGTGTTCGAAGGCGTAGAGACCGGCGATCACGTGTACTTCGTCCATTCCTACCATTTCGATGTGGCTGACCCGACCGAGCGTCTGGCCCATGTCGACTATGCAGGCGATATTACGGCCGTGATCGGCACCGGAACGATGCTCGGGATGCAGTTCCACCCCGAGAAAAGCCAGTCTGTCGGATTGCGCATGATCGCCAATTTCCTGCGCTGGACGCCCTA
>CAZWSE010000083.1:9050-14462 GCA_964636575.1 uncultured Sulfitobacter sp.
TTACTTAACGCGCTTCCAAGCGCCGCCATCACGGCAAATACCAAGGATACAGCCCGAAACAGATAAGCTGCTGCCGCTCAGCTGCATTTTGGCGTTATAGGTCTTGTCACGGTCCGGCGCCCAGACCTTACCGCCTGAATAGGCACCGCCACCTTTGGGTTCCATATCCCAGATGATCCGCTTGCCCACGTTCTCAGAGGCATAAGTGGACCCATCCGCATTGAACGATTTCACAAGCGTGCCGCATACCGCAGCCCCGCAGGCTTTGACATCCACATAGCCATATTTGCCATTGTCGTCTTTTGGGGTCTGCCACGTGCCAAGCACCGGATCAGCCATAGCGCCGGTTGCCAAAGCCATGGCCCCTGCGGCTGCAAGAATAAGGTGTTTCATTGATCGTCCTCCCTGTTGCGGCAAACCCTGCCCGATCTGCGCGCACTTTGGCAAGCCTGACCATACGTCCAGTTGCAATCCGCGGCCCCTTGGGCAATGAAGCGCGCAACAGCTTCAAACCGAAAGACAAGGCCCATGATCCTATACCCTGCGATTGATCTCAAAGACGGTCAGGCCGTGCGTCTGGTGCATGGGGATATGGATCAAACGACGGTTTTCAATGATGATCCGGCGGCCCAAGCGAAAGAATTCGTCGCCGCAGGCTGCGCATGGCTGCATCTGGTCGACCTCAACGGCGCTTTCGCAGGCACACCCGTCAATGCAGCTCCGGTCGAGGCGATCCTGAAAGCCTGCCCCGTGCCCGCACAACTCGGCGGAGGGATCAGAGACATGCAAACGATCGAACGCTGGTTGGACAAAGGCTTGGCGCGGGTGATCTTGGGCACTGTTGCAGTCGAAAACCCCGATCTGGTGCGTGAGGCCGCACGCGCCTTTCCGGATCAAGTTGCGGTCGGCATTGATGCTCGGGGCGGCAAGGTCGCGACCAAAGGCTGGGCGACAGAAACCGATGTCGAGGTCACAGATCTGGCCAAATCCTTTGAAGACGCAGGGGTCGCAGCCATCATCTACACAGACATCCTGCGCGACGGGGCCATGAAAGGGCCAAACATTGCGTCAACAGAAGCCCTGGCACGGGCCGTCTCCATCCCGGTGATCGCATCCGGCGGGGTGTCCTCGCTGGATGATCTGACGGCCCTCAAAAACACAAATGTCATCGCAGGGGCCATTTCAGGACGGGCGCTCTATGACGGAGCAATCGACCTGCAAGAGGCCCTAAAAGCCCTAAGCTAATTCTTCTTGGGCAAAATACCTCGGGGGCGGCCCCTGCCAAGGGGACGGGGGCAGCGCCCCCAATCCAATAAATCGCGTGGCGGCGCAGCCGCCTCAATTGCCTGCCGCAACACCGGTCAGCTTTTTCAACGCGCCCTGCATCTTGGCAATATAAGGCGCACCGGCATGGGCATCGCCAGACAGCATTGTGGCAGGATCTTCATAAGCGATGACGGTGCCGTCGGCACCTTGATACACCAGCACACGCAACGGCAGCAGCAATCCGGCCTCGCGGTCATTCTGGATCGCAGGAGTGCCCAGCGCAGGGTTGCCGAAGATCAAAAGCTGGGTGTCGGGCAATTCCATATCCACCTTAGCCGCCCCGCCGGCATGATCAATACGGGCAAACACGGTGGCGCCAGCACCGGTGACAGCCGCAACCAAAGCATCCATGGCCTCGGCAACGGATCGGTCAGATTTGACTTCGATCGTACCTGAGATGGCAGATGTGGCGAGCGTTGTGGCCAAAGCGGCGCTGGCAAGGGTGCGTTTCATGAAAAGATCTCCGTATTGTTGTCATGCCATTGCGCAACAAAACGACCTTCGCGTCCAATCACGTCTCTGGCATAACCCCAAGATTGGCGCTAAACCGCGCCCATGCTCAAGACACGCATCATCCCCTGTTTGGACGTGGCCGATGGCCGCGTGGTCAAAGGCGTGAACTTTGTGGGCCTGCGTGATGCAGGTGATCCGGTGGATGCAGCCCGCGCTTATGACGCCGCTGGCGCGGACGAGCTGTGTTTTCTCGATATCCACGCCACCCACGAGAACCGTGGCACCATGTTCGATATGGTCACCCGCACGGCAGAGCAATGCTATATCCCGCTGACCGTCGGCGGCGGGGTACGCACGGTCTCGGACGTGCGCGATCTGCTGCTGGCAGGGGCAGACAAGGTCAGCTTCAACTCAGCCGCTGTAGCCAATCCAGATGTTGTCGCGGACGCCTCGGACCATTTTGGCAGCCAATGCATCGTCGTGGCCATAGACGCCAAAACCGTCAGCCCCGGAAAGTGGGAAATCTTCACTCACGGCGGGCGCAAACCCACCGGCATTGATGCGGTCGATTTTGCCCGCACGGTCGCCTCCAAAGGCTGCGGAGAAATACTGCTGAC
Source organism: uncultured Sulfitobacter sp. (assembly GCA_964636575.1). Lineage (GTDB taxonomy): Bacteria > Pseudomonadota > Alphaproteobacteria > Rhodobacterales > Rhodobacteraceae > CAZWSE01. The sequence continues at coordinate 11,447 of CAZWSE010000083.1, forward strand.
TTCAATGGACCGTGACGGCACCAAAGCGGGGTTCAACCTCCCCCTCACCCGTGCGATCAGTGATGCGGTCAATGTGCCCGTTATTGCATCCGGCGGCGTTGGCACGCTCGATCATTTGGTCGAAGGCGTCACAAAAGGCGGTGCGAGCGCGGTGCTCGCGGCTTCTATCTTCCACTTTGGTGAGTTCACAATCGCCGAAGCCAAATCCCACATGGCTGCGGCCGGTATCCCCATGAGGCTCACATGACGCTGGACGATCTTTACGCAACGATCCTTGCCCGCAAGTCGGCAGCGCCGGACAGCAGCTGGACAGCGACGCTTTTGGCGAAAGGCCCCGAAAAATGCGCCGAAAAGTTTGGCGAAGAGGCCGTCGAGGCGATCATTGAGGCTGTCAAAGGCGACAAGGCGGCGCTGACCACTGAGGCGGCAGATGTGCTCTATCACCTGCTGGTTATGCTGGCCGCGCGGGATGTACCGTTGCAAGACGTGATGGACGTGCTTTCAACACGCCAAGGCACCTCGGGGATTGACGAGAAAGCCAGCCGCTAGGCCACCTTTGCGTTAACCTCTTTTAATTTAAGTAAAATTTAAGACGTAAGCGCGTACCTGAAAGCCTCTCTCCTCTTAGGAAAAGGCAATCGGATGTCCCATCTTAGCACTCTCGCCCTTGCGGCAGCCCTGTCTGCGGTTCCAAATCTGGGGGTTACAGACACCCTGACATTTACCAAGACAGATGCCTTTTTTGCCCCCCACGCCCATTCAATCGCTTATAGCGCGCCTCCAGAAATGAGCTTGATTGACCACCACAAACACGCGCGGGTCTATCTGCCGGTTTGGGATGTCAGATCGCTTAAAATGGAAGTGCCTTGGGACATTGGGTACGATATGCCCATCAAACCCAGATCCCTGTCATTGCTGAACACGTCCGGAAATGTGTACTGGCAAACGCATCTGCGCCCTGAACCCGCGGCCCCTGCCTCTGCGCGGCTGGCCGCGGTTTCATTGCCTGCCTCTGCTGGGTTTATGTCGCTGGCGCTGTTTGCGTTGTGGATGGGGGCAAATGCCCGCAAAACCCAAGCCCTGCGCAGACGCTACAACTAAAGCTTGCTCGAAATCACGCCGGTCGCGAACCCGCCCATGCGCAATTCGCCAAAGAGCCGCTGATATTCGATCTTGGGGCAGCGGTTCATGATGACATCCACACCCGCAGCGCGGGCGACCTCAGCCGCTGGCCCGTGTTCGACGCCAATTTGCATCCAGACAGTTTTGAGCTGCGGAAAGACTTCAAGCGCTTGATCGACAATGGCAGGCACGGCGTCGGATCGGCGGAACACATCGACCATGTCTACAGGCGCCCTGATCTCTGACATATCCCCGTAGACCGTTTCCCCTAGCAGGGTCTGGCCCGCAGCCCCGGGGTTCACCGGAATGACCCGCATGCCCTTAAGCTGCAAGTACCGCATTACAAAATAGCTTGGCCGCACCGGATTGGTCGAGGCCCCTATCATTGCAACAACCTTTGTGCGTTGCAAAACTGTGCGAAGATGTGCGTCTGTGTACGTTTCCATACCCACCCCTCTACCTCAGAGCGTTTGGGAAAAAAAGCGCCCCTAGCGGGGGGGCCAGAGACGCTAGTTTGGAACGAGGGACAGTGAAGTCTTGTGCGGAGGTTCCAAACCCGCTCAAGTACTGAACAGATAGGTTTAGTTTTGAACTTATGAAGGGGGGATCGCAAAGGTGTGATCAGTCGAAGATATCCTCGACCGCGTCCTCAATCGTATCCCATGCCTCTTCCAGCATCCAACGCACCAAACCTTTGCGCCGCTTGCCTTTGCGCGGTTTGCGTCGTTTTTCATAGCGTTCGGATTGAATACTTGGCTTGCGGATCGCGTTGGATCGGACCGTTTCATGGTCCTGCACCCGCGCTTTGGGCAGCATTTTGAGATCATGCAAAGGGGCCCCGCAACTGCCGCAGGCCAATTCGTGCCGCCCCTGCTCTTTGAGCACAAGCGCCGCCCGCGTTCCGCAGTAACAACAGGTCATGATTTTGGTCGGATAGCCCACGGCGGCCTCTTTCTACTTTGCCTGAGACGCATATAGGGCGATCGCAGCCGCATTTGAGACGTTGAGCGACCCAAATCCGCCCGCAAACCCGATTTTCACCAACATATCGCAGGTTTCTTTAGTCTTTTCGCGCAAGCCCGGCCCTTCGGCCCCCAGCACGAGCGCGACGGGACGGGCGAAATTGCCGTCCATCGCCTGTTCAATGGTTTGCTCCGCCTCGCCGTCCAGCCCGAGCACCAGATACCCCATGCCTTGCAGCTCAATTATTGTATCCGCAAGGTTGCGCATCCGCACGTAGGGCTGCCGTTCCAGCGCACCACTGGCGGTCTTGGCCAAAGCACCTGTTTCAGGCGCGGAATGGTGGCGCGTACCGATCACCGCAGAAGCGCCCAGCACCTCGGCTGAGCGTAGGATTGCGCCGACATTGTGCGGGTCCGTCACCCGATCCAGCAGGATCAGACGCGGGTGTTCGGCCCCAATGGCCACATCCGCCAGTTTCCCCCAATCAAGCGGTTTGACCTCAAGCACAGCGCCCTGATGCACAGAGCCTGCATCCACAGGCGGCTTAAAGGTGCGCGGATCGACGATTTCGGGGGTAATGCCAGCAAAATCAATGGCCTCGGCCAGTTTGGCTTGAGCGTTCAAGGTGACCTTCAGAGTCAGTTTGACACGCGCAGGGTTCATCAGCGCATCGCGCACCGCGTGCAGCCCAAAGAGCCACAGCGTTTCCGCCGCTGCCGCCTTCTTGTCTTGCTCTTTGGCAACGACCCACTTCGGTTTTTTCATGTCTTGACGCCCCTTGATGACGGACTTCGCACTTTGGGCCCCGATTTACGCTTGACGCCCCATAGGGCCGCTAGTAATCACGCCCGCACGTCAGGTGCAATGCACCCTGACAGTGGGCGACAGGCCGCAAGGTGTGGCAGGGGACTGTAACTCCCTCGCGGAGACG
>CAZWSE010000084.1:0-14352 GCA_964636575.1 uncultured Sulfitobacter sp.
TTTGAAAAACCCTGAATCCAACGCTCACCGGCCCGAATTGACCTTGTTTTCGCGGATCTCACGCTGGCGCATGGGCATTTTGTCGATGGAACGGCTGATTTCGCGCACGTCCCAAGCAAAGGGTTTGCGCAGCTTGATGCCGCCGTCCTTGCCAACAAGCACCAACATAAACCCGCGCGGACGCAGCTTTTTGCGCAGTGGCGACGGGTTGGCAGGGTCAGTATCGACCAGAACAACCACATCGCGGGCCTCAAGCTCGTCCATGCCACGGGTCAGATATTCGATCTGCTCGGCATATCTGGGGTCGGCAGGGGTGTCGGCAAAGATGATTATGGGGCGCTTTATCCATAAAAATTCGCTCAAATCTGAGCTTTCGACCGGTCGGATCATCGGCGGAGCCTCTGGCTCAGCGGTCGTTTGGGCATGGCTCGCACCTGCCAAAATGCTCGCAAAAACAAAGGGTAACGCGTATTTCATAAAGTCTCCTGTTACGGTCAATATAAGCGCCGGATTTCGAAATACGACCGCAAAGACAACAATGACTTCCATTAAGGCCATGACAAGGGGGAATCAGGCATGACTGCACACTCCTTTGTGTATTGGCCGCTCGGGACGGCTCTTGCCAAACAGGTCCAAGCTGTCATGGACGTTATTCTGCATCTGGGTGCGCATCGCACCGCCACAACCACGTTTCAAAACTACCTGCGCAACAATGAGCTTGCGTTGCTCCAACGGGGTGTCGCCGTTTGGGAACCTCGCAACACCCGCAAAGGCCTGCTGCACGGCGTGTTGCCGGCCCGCAGCCGCGAAAAGGCGTTCAAGCGCGCGCAGGGGCGCATTGCGCTCAGACTGAACGCTCTGGACCAGCGCGGTGTGAAAACCCTGATTGTCAGCGATGAAAACGTGCTGGGCACGATGTTTGCGAACCTCAAAAGCAAAGCGCTCTACCTCGACGCAGGTCAACGGGTGGCACATTTTGCGCATGCGTTTGATGGATGCCTGACACGGGTGGTGTTGTCGGTGCGCGGACAGGACCGGTACTGGGGGTCTGCAATCGGATACCAAGTGGGGCGGGGGCGCTCGGTGCCAAATGCGGCCCAGCTTTCGGAAATTGTGGAATCGAACCGCGCATGGCGCGATGTGGTCACCGATGTGGCCTGCGCTGCGGGGGATGCGGACATGATGGTGACCTGCTTTGACCGCTTCGCAGGACGACCCGAAGCGCATTTTGAAACGATGACCGGACGTGAAGGCCCCAAAGGGTCCGCGCGCGAACATCTGAACGCAACGCCGGACCGGACAGCGCTTCGCGAAGTACTGGAAAGCGGGGGGCGCTCTGCGGCCTCGGTACCTAAGGGACAAACCCGCTGGAACCCGTTCTCAGACAGACAAACCGCAGCCCTGTCACAGGCATGGCACGACGATCACCAATGGCTGCGCTCCGGCGCGGACAGCATTGCAACCTACATAGAAGACACCACGCGGCACGAAGCAGGGCCAACCCCGCCAGCCGCAGACCTGACAAGAGGAATTGATACCGATGACAGACAAGACAGCCGCATGGCGCAAACGCGCTGAAAGCGAACTTCGCGGGCGTCCGCTGGATGACCTGACATGGAACACGCTCGAAGGTATTCCGGTCCAGCCGCTCTATACGGCGGATGATCTGGAAAAGGTCGACCACCTTGGGACAACGCCCGGCGATGCGCCCTTTACGCGCGGGGTGAAGGCCACGATGTACGCAGGCCGTCCCTGGACAATTCGGCAGTACGCAGGCTTTTCCACAGCCGAGGAATCCAACACCTTTTACCGCAAAGCACTGGACGCGGGGCAGCAGGGGGTTTCGGTGGCCTTCGATCTGGCGACGCACCGCGGCTACGACAGCGATCATGAACGGGTCGAAGGCGATGTGGGCAAGGCCGGTGTGGCCATCGATTCCGTGGAAGACATGAAGATCCTCTTCGACGGCATCCCGCTGGATAAGGTTTCCGTGTCGATGACCATGAACGGGGCGGTCATCCCGATCCTTGCCAGTTTCATCGTCGCGGGCGAAGAACAAGGGCACGACAAGGCGCTGCTGTCGGGCACCATTCAGAACGACATTCTGAAGGAATTCATGGTGCGCAACACCTACATCTACCCGCCGGAACCCTCGATGCGGATCATCGCGGATATCATCGAATATACCTCAAACGAGATGCCCAAGTTTAATTCCATCTCGATCTCCGGCTACCACATGCAAGAGGCGGGGGCGAACCTCGTGCAAGAACTGGCCTATACGCTGGCCGACGGGCGCGAATACGTCCGCGCCGCCATCGCGCGGGGCATGGATGTCGATGCCTTTGCGGGCCGGCTTAGCTTCTTCTTTGCCATCGGCATGAACTTCTTTATGGAATCCGCCAAGCTGCGGGCGGCGCGATTGCTCTGGCATAAAATCATGTCTGAATTTGAACCGAAGAACCCGAAATCTTCGATGCTGCGGACCCACTGCCAGACCTCTGGCGTCAGCTTGCAAGAACAAGACCCTTACAACAACATCGTGCGCACCGCGTTTGAGGCCATGTCGGCAGTCCTTGGCGGCACACAGTCTCTTCACACGAACTCTTTCGACGAAGCCATTGCTTTGCCTACAGAATTTTCGGCACGCATTGCGCGGAACACGCAGTTGATCTTGCAAGAAGAAACAGGGGTCACCAATGTGGTCGACCCGCTCGCAGGCAGCTACTACGTCGAAAAACTGACCCATGATCTGGCCGAGGAGGCATGGAAGCTGATCGAAGAGGTCGAGGAAATGGGCGGCATGACCAAGGCCGTGGCCTCCGGTCTGCCCAAGTTGCGGATCGAAGAGACAGCCGCCACCCGTCAGGCCATGATTGACCGTGGCACCGAAGTCGTCGTGGGCGTGAACAAATACAAGCTCGAGCAAGAGGATGAATTGGACATTCGCGACATCGACAACGCCGAAGTGCGCGTGTCTCAGGTCAAGCGTTTGAAACAGATCCGGTCCACCCGCGATCAGGCTGCCTGTGACGCGGCCCTGACAGAACTCAGCCGCCGCGCGAACGAAGGCGGCAACCTATTGGAAGGGGCGGTCGAGGCCGCCCGCGCCCGTGCAACCGTGGGGGAAATCAGCATGGCTATGGAAAAAGTATTCGGCCGCCACCGCGCCGAGGTGAAAACTCTGGCAGGCGTCTATGGCGCTGCTTACGAAGGCGACGAAGGCTTCGCCGCAATCCAGAAATCGATTGAGCAATTCGCAGACGACGAAGGCCGCCGCCCGCGTATGCTCGTGGTCAAAATGGGCCAGGACGGGCACGACCGTGGCGCCAAGGTTATCGCCACTGCCTTCGCCGATATCGGGTTCGATGTGGACGTAGGCCCCCTGTTCCAAACCCCCGATGAGGCCGCGCAAGACGCCGTCGACAACGATGTGCATGTGATCGGCATCTCATCTCAGGCTGCGGGCCACAAAACGCTCGCCCCGCAACTTGTGAAAGCGCTGGAAGACGCAGGCGCAGGCGACATTCTGGTGATCTGCGGCGGTGTTATCCCGCAGCAGGATTATCAGTTCCTCTATGACGCAGGGGTCAAGGCGATCTTCGGGCCGGGCACCAACATCCCCGAAGCCGCGCAAGATATCCTGAAGCTGATCCGCGAAGCCCGCACCTAGTGTCTGGCATGATCCGTTTTGACCATGTGGCCGTGGCTGGCGAAACGCTGGCCGAGGCCGTGGATTATTGCGAAACGGCGCTTGGCGTGCCCTTGCAAAAGGGCGGCCAGCACGACGTCTTTGGCACGCATAACTACCTGCTCGGCCTTAGCGACGGGCTTTACTTTGAGGCCATCGCCGCAGACCCCAATGCGCCGACGCCGACACGGCCCCGCTGGTTCGATCTCGACCGGTTCAGCGGCACACCGCGCCTGACCAACTGGATCTGCGCCAGCGATGACATCCATGCTGCCTTGGCCGCCACAGATATGGACCTTGGCCAGCCCGTTAATCTCACACGCGGTGACCTGAAATGGGCCATGGCCGTGCCCCAATCGGGCATCCTGCCTTTCGACAACTGCGCGCCCGCGCTGATCGAATGGCAAGCAGGGGCGCATCCGTCGACCAAGCTGACCGACCAAGGGGTAACGCTGAAACGGTTGACGGTCAGCCACCCACAGGCGTACGCGCTTGAAACAGCGCTGAAACCACTGCTGCAAGACCCCCGCATCGCGTTCGAGGAAGGCGCCGCCGCACTCAGCGCGACCTTCCAAACGCCCCATGGCGAGCGGATATTGGAATGACCATCCGACCGGCGCAGCCCACAGACGCAAACGCCATCTGCGCCATATGGAACGCGGTGATTGAGCACACCAACATCACCTTCACGACCATCCACAAAACGCAAGCCGAGGTCAAAACCTTGATCTCTGATCGTGGTGCCGCGTTCATTGTCGCCACCGACAACGATAGGCTGATCGGTTTTGCGACCTACGGGGCCTTCCGGTCGGGGCCGGGGTACAAAGATGTGGTCGAACACTCGGTCTATGTGGATGGCACCCGTCACGGCGGCGGTCTGGGTCAAAGCCTTATCACCGAACTCGAACAGGTGGCCCGCCAAGAACGCAAACGGATCATGATCGCAGCGATCACAGGTGACAACGAAAAAGCACGGGCGTTCCATGCCAAACAAGGCTTCACGCAGGTCGCCTACATGCCCGAAGTCGGTCAAAAATTCGGACGTCTTCACGATTTGTGTATCATGCAGAAAAACCTGTGAACCCCCACTGACACTTCTGGCGCAAGGGCGTAGGGTCCGGCCATGTCACTTTGGTCCCGCATCACCGACGCCCTTGCAGCGCTCACCGCTGGCGAAGGCCTGTCTGCGGTCTTTGAAAAACTGCGCAGCCCGCCCGAACTGTCGGTGGCCTTCACCATTGCGGTCATCGCTTTGGGCGCGAAAATGGCCAAGGCCGACGGGCATGTGACCCGCGATGAGGTCATGGCCTTCCGCGAGGTCTTTCAAATCGCCCGCGCAGACGAAGAAGGGGCGGCCAAGGTCTTCAATCTCGCACGGCAGGACGTGGCGGGCTATGAAATCTACGCCGCACGGATCGCCGCCATGTTCGAAGACCAGCCCTCGATCCTGACCGACCTCATGGAAGGTTTGTTCTACATCGCCATGGCCGACGGGTTCTACCACCCCAGCGAAAACGAATTTCTGGTGCATGTGGCAGAAATCTTCGGACTTTCGGACCGCCAGTTTTCAGCCCTCAAAGCGCGGTTCGTGATCGGGGCCTTGGGCGATCCCTATACCGTGTTGGGCGTCGACCCCGATATGCCGGTTGAGGACATCCGCACCGTTTGGCGGCAACTCGTGCGCGACACCCATCCTGATGCGATGATGGCCCGTGGCGTGCCGGAAGAGGCGATTAAACTGGCTGAAAAGCGGCTTATCGACATCAACCGCGCGTGGGAACAAATCCAAAGGGCGGGCGGTTGATGCGCTTTGCAACCTACAACATCGAATGGTTCACGCATCTCTTTGACGCCACAGGCGCGGTTGAGGCAAATGGCGAATGGTCAGGTCGCCAAGACGTGCATAAAGACCAGCAATTCCATGCGCTTGGACTTGTTTTCAAAGCAATGGACGCCGATGCGATCCTCGTGGTCGAAGCCCCCGACAGCGGCAAAATCCGCCGCACTGTGACCGCACTGGAAGGTTTTGCACAGGCCCATGGCTTGCGGGCCAACCGTGCGGTGATGGGGTTTTCAAACGATACACAGCAGGAAATTGCGCTGCTTTACGATCCGAACACACTAACCGCAAAGCATGACCCACAGGGGCCAGAAACGGCGCAGCCAGACAGCCCCGATATCCCCCGCTTTGACACCGAATTTCACATTGATCTCGATGTAGACGACCAGCCGGATACGGTTGTGTTCTCGAAACCGCCGCTTGAACTGGCCATTGAAACGGCGTCAGGGTTTCAATTCAGACTGCTCGGCGCGCATCTCAAATCCAAAGCGCCCTATGGCACCAAAAGCCCGGAAGAGGCCATGCGCCAATCCATCGCCAACCGTCGCAAACAGTTGGCACAAGCGATCTGGCTGCGGGGGCGGGTGGAAAACCTGCTTGCGGCCGGTCAACCCGTCATGGTGCTCGGCGATCTGAACGACGGGCCGGGATTGGATGAATACGAGCATCTCTTTGGCAAATCCTCGGTCGAAATCGTGATGGGGATGGGAGAAGACCACCGCCTGCATGACCCCCACGCACGGCTTGCCCTGCAACGCCGGATCGGGGTGGTGCCGACCACATCACGTTTCTTTATTCGTCATGAAAACAGATACTTGCAGGCTTTGCTGGACTACATCATGGTCTCGGATGATTTGCAGGCCCGCAAGCCCAAGTGGCGCATATGGCACCCGTTGGACGACCCTGATTGCTGGGCCACACCAGAACTGCGCGACGCGCTTGTGACCGCCTCCGATCACTTCCCTGTCACGCTCGATATTGACCTGTAAGCCCTTAAAACCGATGGGTAGGGGTGCTATATCAACCTCATGAAACACGTTATCGCCCTGAGCCTGTGCCTGACCGCAGCCCCCGCTTTCGCTCAAGACAGTGATGCGCCATCCCTGATCGAACGGGGTGCGCAGATGTTTCTGGAAGGGCTGATGAAAGAAATGGAACCCGCGCTGGGAGAGCTTGAAAAAGTCGGCCCAAGCCTGCGGTCCTTCGCGCAGGAAATGGGGCCAGCCCTGACGGAACTCCTTGAAAACGTTGAGGATTGGACGGCCTACCAACCGCCCGAAGTGCTCCCCAATGGTGATATCATCATCCGCCGCAAAACGCCCGACGCGCCCGCGCCAAAAGGGTTTGAACCGATCCCAGACGACAGTGGCCAGATCGAGCTTTAGCGCTTTGTCTTCACAATCGTCGCCGCATCAAGCGTCTGCGCCAGCGACATAAACCGCGCCTCTGCGACCTCTCCGAACAACGGCCCTGCCGCCGCGGTCAGGGTCAGTTTCAAGATCTTTTTCTTCGGCTGCCACGTCAATTCGCCCAAGCCTTCGTCTGTGCGCATCCAAAGCATCGCACCAAAGCGCATCGCCTTACCCAGAATTTCAGCCTCGCGCTGGGTCTTTTCATCCAGCAGATCAAACAATTCATCAAATCGCGATCCCGACCGGCTGTTGGAATAACGGTACAAAAGCGCCAGCCCCAAAAACACCCGCTCTGAGTGTTTCAGCCCGCCTAGATTGGCGCGTGTCGAATTGTCGAAACAGATTTCAGCGCGGTAATCAGGATGCGCCCGCCAACTGACGTCGTGCAGCAAACAGGCCGCCTTGACCAATCGCTTGCGCGCATCGGGGGCGGATTTGAACAGCGGCATGATGAAGTTGAACAGGGTCTTACCGAACCCCGGCAGACGCGCGTCCTTGGCTTCGGCGAACCGCGCCGCCTCAATCAGCGGATCACGGTCGCGGATGCGTTGTGGCATTTGCTCGTACAGCATCCCTTCGCGGATACCGTAGCTGGAAATGGCGATGTCCTTGGGCTTGAAGGTCTTGACCAAGCGTTTCAGCACCTCAGCCGCATAGGGCACCAGCGCCATACGGGTTGAGGACACCCCGCAGCGCGCGCGCAGTTCATCGGCATCGTGCTTGGCGATATAATCAATCGTGGCATAGACCGATTTGACGGTCATCCGGTATTCATGGAGCACCTGCAAAGGGTAGCCGCGCCGCTCCATATCGATCCGCGCAATCGCCCGCCACGACCCGCCGACCAGAAACAAGCGGTCGCGTTGGGTGCCCATGACCTCGCTTAAATCGACGATCACCTCTTTGATATGGGCGGTACGGGCCTTCTTGCCGCCCTTCATAGGTTGCAGTTTCAAGGGGCCAAGCTGGGACGACACGCGCTTGCCAACGCGCCCGCCGGCAATTTCGGCCAGCTCCATCGAAGATCCGCCAATATCGCAGACCAGCCCGTAAGACCCCGGCCAGCCCAGCAAGACACCTTGGGCGGACAAACGGGCCTCTTCCTTGCCGTCAATCACCCACAGCTTCAATCCGGTCTCGCGCAAAACCTCTTCGCGAAAGGCGGGGCCGTCGGTCGCATCGCGCACAGCGGCAGTGGCCACAACAGTCAGGGGTGGCAGGTCCATCCCCTTGGCCAGATGCTCAAACCGGCGCAGCGCGGACAAGGCACGGGTCTTGCCTTCAGGGTTCAGCTTGCCCGTGTCCGACATGCCAGCGCCAAGGCCACACATGATCTTTTCGTTGTAAAAGTAAGCAGGAGAGCGCGCGGCACCATCAAACACAACCATCCGGACAGAGTTCGACCCAACATCCACAACCCCGACACGGCTCAGGGCCCGCGCACTGGGATCATCGAAGATAGGGCGGCCAAACGGGCCCCAGTCTTGCGGCGTGTTTTCAGCTTTTTGATCCACGCATCACCTCTTTGCGGATGGGTTGGGGCAAAATGCGTGGGATTGGGCGCGCGGTCAACGGCTGCTAATCGTCGCCATGGGTCAACTGCGGCACATCGGACGCACCGGCAGAGCCACGCCCCGACAGCGACGGATTTTCCATGAAAAAGCGGTGGCAGTTGAAGGCAAAGGTATCCGGCGCAATCTCGGGGCGGCTGAACTGGCCTTGCGCATCCATAACCCAGCTTTGCGCCACATCCGCAAGGTTCGCGGCCATAATCTGCGAAACGATCTGCGCTTTCACAGTGGCATTGCCAACCTCGACCAGCGTTTCCACACGGCGGTTCAGGTTGCGCCCCATCCAATCGGCGGATGACATAAACACACGGGCCTTCTTATGCGGCAAGCCATGCCCGTTGCCAAAGCACACAATCCGCGAATGCTCCAAAAACCGACCGACAATGGATTTGACACGAATGTTCTCGCTCAACCCCTTCACACCGGGCCGCAGCCCGCAAATACCGCGCACAACCAGATTGATTTTCACACCACCCTGCGAGGCCGCATAAAGCGCATCGATGACCTCGGGATCGACGATAGAATTCATCTTCGCCCAAATCTCGGCAGGCTTACCGGCCTTGGCGTGCTCCGCCTCTGCGGCAATCAGATCAAGCAGACGCGATTTTAGATCAATCGGCGAAATGGCGAGATTCTCAAGCGCCTCAGGATGCGCATATCCAGACAGATAGTTGAACACCTTGGTGGCATCGCGGCCCAGCTTTGCGTCACAGGTAAACAGGGACAGATCGGTATAAACACGGGCCGTAATCGGGTGGTAATTGCCGGTGCCATAGTGGGTATAGGTGACCAGTTTGTTACCCTCACGACGCACGACAGTGCTGATTTTTGCGTGCGTTTTCAGATCGATAAAGCCATAAACCACATGCGCGCCTGCACGTTCCAACCGGCGGGACTGGCGGATATTGGCAGCCTCGTCAAAGCGGGCCTTTAGCTCAACCAAAGCGGTGACAGATTTGCCCTCCTCGGCCGCCTCGCACAGCGCCTCAACGATGGGCGAGTTGCGCGATGTGCGGTAAAGCGTCTGCTTGATCGCCACCACATTGGGATCACGGGCAGCCTGCTGCAAAAAGCGGACAACCATATCAAAGGTCTCATAGGGGTGATGCAGCAGCATGTCTTTTTGACGAATGGCGGCGAACATATCGCCATCATGGTCGCTGACACGTTCCGGCACGCGGGGGGTAAAGTTGGGCCACAGCAAATCGGTGCGATCATCCAGAACAAGCTCGGACAGATCGGACATACCAAGCATTCCGTCCACTTCGATCAGCTCGGCGGTGTCCACCTGAAGTTCGGCCATAACAACGGATTTCAGCTTGTCTGGCGCGCCCGTTGAATGGGTCAGGCGCACGACCTCGCCGCGACGGCGGCGTTTCAGGGCGACTTCAAACTCGCGCACCAGATCTTCGGCCTCGTCCTCGACTTCCAAATCGCTGTCGCGCAGCACGCGGAATTCAAAGTGTCCTTTGACACGGTATCCGGGGAACAGACTGCCAATGTTCAACAGCAGCAATTCTTCCAAAGGCAAGAACCTTTGACCGCCATTTTCGGCGGGCAGGCGGATAAACCGTTGCACCTGCGCAGGGATCGGCAAAAGCGCTTGAAGGGGGCGTTTGTCCGTCTTGCGTTCCAGTTGCAGCGCCAGCGCGTAGCCCGTGTTGGGGATAAACGGAAAGGGATGTGCAGGGTCAATCGCAAGCGGGGACAGGACCGCAAAGACCTGACTTAGAAAGACATCCTTAAGGTAGGTGTCATCGGCCTCCGTCAGATCATCGCGGGTCAGGATAAAGATGCCTTTGTCCTGCATCTCGGCCTTGATCGCGCCCAGCACCTGTTGCTGCTTTTGCATCAGGCGCCGCGCGTTTTCGTCGATCATAACCAGTTGGTTGGCAGGGCTGACCCCGTCTGACGCAGGCGTCGTATTGCCCGCCAGTGCCAATTCGCGCAGGCCCGCCACGCGCACGGTGTAAAACTCATCCAGATTGGTCGCCGAAATCGACAGAAACCGCAGCCGTTCCAGCAAAGGCACACGCGGGTTTTCAGCCTCTTCGATGACCCGCCAGTTGAACCCCAGCCAGCTGAGTTCGCGGTTATAGAACCGGCCCGGCCCTTGCAGATCAAGGTCCTCCAGCGCCACGGGGGCGGGGAAAGGGGCAGTCAGGAAATCGGATTGGGTCATGTATGCTTTATGGCGTTTGGCTGTGTCGGAAAGATGACAGTATCGCGTAGCTTAGGGGGCATTGTCCAGCAAACGCACTGCCAAGGGCCGTGTGATCGGTTTGCCTTGGTCCAGCGCAAAGCGATCAAGCCGGTCAATCACGTCGCGGGCGGCGGCAAAAGACCGGTCAATCCGCTTGATCAGATAGGGGATCACATCCGGCGGCGGGGTCAGTTGTTTGTCCGCCAGCAGCTTGGCCATGACCACCGACAGCAGCGCGTCATCAGGGTCTTGCAAGGGCGCGATCTGTGCTGACTGCATCCGGCTTTGCAAATCCGGCAGCGCCAACCCCCAAAGCGACGGGTCGCGGTCTCCGGTCAGTAAAATTGAATGACCTTCTGCCAGTACAAGGTTGAAAAGATGGAATAATGCGGTTTGGCCGTCGGGGTTACCTTGCAGGTTTTGCACGTTCTCAACCGCGACAGGTCCGCCTGCCAGATCGGGGATCGCAGGCTCGGTCAGGTCCGTGGCCTCAACGATTTGCGCGCCGCTGTTTGCGGCCCAGACATGCACCAGATGGGTTTTGCCGGACCCTGCAGGGCCGGTCAGCACCAGCCGCGCGCCCGCCCATTCGGGCCATGCATCAATCATCGCAACCGCCACAGCGTTTGAGGGCGAGACAAAAAAGTCGTCGCGCCCAAGTGCGGTGACACTTGGCAGATCAAAGCTCAGTTGTTGGCTCACCCGTCGTCCTTGCCAGCAAGGCCAGTGTAAAGGCGGCTGCCTTGGTATTGCAGGACCGCAAAGCGGGTCAAAACGCCCAAGGACGCGGCCACAGGCACGGCCACCAGCATGCCCACAAATCCGAACAGGGCCCCAAAGACAGACAGGGCAAGGATCAGCCAGACCGGATGTAACCCGACAGAGCTTCCAACCAGTTTCGGCGTCAGGAAATTGCCCTCAATCACCTGTCCGACCACGAAGATGCCCGCGACAAGACCCAAAGACACCCAATCGCCCCAGAACTGGAACAGCCCCAACCCGATGGCTAAGGCCCCACCGATCAAAGCGCCCAGATAGGGGATGAAGGTGACCAGTCCGGCGACAAAGCCCACAACCAGCCCGAACTGCAACCCGACCAGCATCAACGCGATGGCGTAGTAGCTGCCAAGGATCAGACAGACAGTGCCCATGCCGCGAATGAACGAGGCCAGCGTGTTGTCAATCTCTCCGGCCAGTTGACGGATCATAGGGGCATGATCGCGGGGCAAAAGCTGATCCACACGCGCGACCATATTGTCCCAATCGAGCAGCAGATAAACGGCCACGACAGGGACGATCACAAACAGTACAACGATGTTGATCAGGGATGAGACGGACGAGAACACAGTGTTGATCAGCTCACCACCGCGGCTGCGGATGACATCACCGACAGTGGCCAGCGACGTGTTTAGGGTGGATCCTTCTTCCAAGGCAGACGGGAAGGTCTCGCGCAGGAAAGCCTCGAGATCACGGAACAATCTGGGTGCAATTTCAAACAGTTGAACGGTCTGAGCGACAAGCGCCGGGATAACCAGCAAGGCCATAATGACAAAGACCAGAATGGCAACAACGGTGATAATGGCAGTGGCAGCCGCACGGGACGCGCCCATGCGCTCCAACCGGTCGGCCACAGGATCAAGGAAATAGGCAATCGCGCCGCCCAGAACAAAGGGAAGCAACACATCGCCCAAGGCCCACAGCAGGGCGGCGATGACAAGCGTTACAATGCCCCAGTATTTTGCCTGATCACGAACGGGAAGGGCCATAGGATGCCTCACTTATTGCAGGGTCTATGCCCTCATTGCCTAAGTGAAAACGGGGACCAAGACCAGCCCCGAAAGGGGGGCACAAAAAACGCGCCCGCATGGGTTGACCACGGGGCGCGTCTTTGGGTTTTAAAGAACAGCAAGGAAGGGGTTAGCCACCCATGCTTTCCATCTTCTCAAACATGGTGTCCGCGATGGGCTGCAAGATACCACCGGCACCTGAGGCCTCGATGGCGTTTTCAATCATCGGACGGATGGCACCCAAGGCGGTGCCCACAATACCACCAAAGGCGGTTTTCTGGGCGTCTGGCAGCTTGTCGGCCAGACCGCTGATACCATCAAGGGAGGTGTTGAAATCGTTCAAGGCAGGGACAGCGGCCTCAGCACTTGCGGTGTCGGTGATACCGCCAACAGTTGTTTTCAAACCATCAATGGCAGTGTTGAACTGACCGCCGATATCAACGCCGTCGACTTCAAAGCTCTGGCTTTCCATCATGTCGGTGGCCTTATCGACCTGACCGCCAAGGAAGTACCAGGCGAGACCGGCCAGAATGACCAGCGGCAGAATGAACTTCATCAAACCGCCGGACTTCGGGGCAGGGGCCGCTGCGGCAGGGGCAGGGGTCGCTGCGCCAGGAACGGCATCCAGCAATCCAAGGCCTTTGACTTGGGCGGCATAATCAGCAGGAACCGCATCGCCAATGTTCTGGGCTTGGTCAGATAGCAAAGCGGCCAAACCATCAGCATCCAAACCCTGTTCCTGAACTTGAGTTTTCAAAGCACCCAAAACGGCAGGGGCAGCCATGCCAGCAAGGGACATGCTTTCTTGGGCGGACACACCACCATAGTTGGCCAGTGAATTGGTCAGTTGATCCATTGGCGATCCACCAAGGAAATCGCGAAGCATACCAGAACCCTGACCGGCCATATCGGCAGGGGCACCAGTCTCTAGGCTTTTGGCAAAACTGTCAGGGCTGCTGTCAGGCTGTCCCTTAATCAGATCAAGCAATCCACCCGCGCCGCCAGATTTGGCTTTTCCGGCAAACATCGCCATGATCGTCGGCACAGCGGCCATAATCAGTTTGGTCGCCACAGGACCACGTATTCCGAGCATTCCAGCGATTTTCGTAATCACGACTGGCGCCAAATACTTCATACCCATCGAAACAATATTCATGTCATCTCACCCATTGTTAACTGAACCATGCATAGTCAGTACGGGCGGAATGGTCAAATTGGGCCAAGAAAATAGGCGGAAATTGGGGCGTTGCGGCAGAAAGTGGCTTGGGGCCAATGACAGATCATCGAGGCCCCAAGCGATTGTTTCAAATGTGGTTTAGGTTAGTGGCAGGCCGGGCGGGTGCCGGGCAACAGAACCTTGTCGACCACATGGATCACGCCATTGTCGGCCATGATGTCGGCGATCACGACCGTCGCGGTCTCACCGGTGCCATCTGCGATGGTCACACCGCTGGCACCTTTGGAAATGCACAAACGCTCGGACGCAAGTACCGGCTTGAAATAGGTGGACCCGTTTGGAATCTGGCCGGCTGTCAGTTTGCGGTCATCCACATGGTACAGCAGCACATTGGTCAGCTGCCTTTGTTTTCGGGCTTCAGCAGGGTTTCGACAGTGCCTTCGGGCAGGGCTGCGAAAGCATCGTTCACGGGGGCATAGACGGTGAAGGGCCCGTCGCCTTTCAATGTGTCGACCAGACCAGCGGCGGTGACGGCGGCCACAAGCGTGCTGAAACGCTCGTCCGCGGCGGCGATATCTACGATGTCGGCGGCCTGTGCGGCGGTTGAAAATGTGAGTGCAGTGGCCAGTGTGGCGGCGGTTGTTTTTAGAAATGTCATCTGTCGTTCCCTTTTG
>CAZWSE010000085.1:0-14220 GCA_964636575.1 uncultured Sulfitobacter sp.
TGTCGCAGACAAGTGGCATATCCTGCCAACGTCCTTCTCTTCTCCTTCCTTCATATATCAATAATACATATTGCGCAATTTATCTTTTTGCTTGAAGTCAAATTCTATGCACTTCGCGCCGCCTGCCAAAACCCACACAGAGCATCAGACCCATTCTGGCAGAGTTTGTTCGCCGCCCGCGTAAAGCGAGCGCGAGCCATCACCTACAAAGCAACACGCAAGGATTTGCGCCGCTCAAGGCGCATCAGGTGACCAACATGAGAACAGCAAGAAAGCTGACGCCCGACCGCATCGGTGTCGGCTTCTACATCTGCCTGTCTGGGACCTCCGATAGGAAGTCACCTTCCCCTGCGGATCAATCAATCCGCAGGGGTAACTGGCTCAATGAGCCAGCTCCTGAGAGCGCAAATCTGCGCAGCGATCTTGGGCAATCAGAGCCTCGGTTGCGAGGCTGTCTATGACTTCGGGATGATCACCTTCTTCAAAGGCTGAGAGGTAGGTTTCAAATGCAACGTCAGCTTGCAGTTCTGCGAGGTCGAGGGATTGTTCGTATGTCATGTTGTGATCCTTTCCATTGATCGTCGTTGGACGGATCGTGGAAAAGACCGGCGGCATCAGAGCGGGCTGCACCCAACTTGGGGCGCAATGAAATGGAGCACGCTTGGGCGAAGTTTGTTGTGCGCGAAGCGCAAGGCGTCAGCCGTCCAGAAACCTCGCCCAAGCGTTGCAGACCGCTCGCCTCCGGGCTAGCGATCTGATGGGCCAACAGGTCAATGGGAAGGGGCACAACGCGGTGATAAATCGAACTTCGCCCACCAGTTTGCCCGCATGCGAAAGAGGACAGCACTCCATACTCAAATGCGAAATTGTTGCAAATCTGACCTCAACCAAGCCGCCTCAAGAAGCCAAACGGCAGCTTCAAAGCAACAAGATCAGGTACGGTTCACTTGGTACTCGAGAGACCCAATCGATGCCAGGATCGCATCGAAGGATGGGGCTTCACCAAAGATGATCGTCCCGTTGTATCGTCGTAGCTACCCACACGCTCAGCCAAGTCTGCAGGTGATACGAGCAAGGCGTTCAAACCTTCCATGCTCATCCCTGATTACCCCTCGGCCGCATCAGCCAATGGCCCACGCAAAATCTCCTGCATCCAGATCGGCATAGCTGACAAGCCACTCTTCAGATCGCCCAACAGTGCCGGGCCAGTTTCTTGATCTGCAAGCATGCGGCGTACCGTTTTGCGAACAGCCTCCCGCACTACATCATCCGACATAGTGTCATGAAGCCAGTGCAACGCCTGCACCAGATACATGCCAAGCCGGCCCGACCAATACAGCCGACTTGGGGCCGCTTGTTTAAAGACGATCTTTTGATTGCCCAGAGTGAGGGGCTTTAACCGGGCATCTACGAGCACCTCGATTTTGGCGGGTACAGCGTTCGTGAGGCCAAGCATATTCGCGGCCGTCATACCATCGATCAACCAGCGAACCTGATCACGACGCGCGATTGCATCAATGACGGCGCGGTAGTCTGGTACGGTAGTTTTGCCTGTCAGCGCATTTTGGGACGGCTTGTCGTAGAGCCCTCGCTGAATGCGTCTTAGCTGACCAGAAGCAACCATGCGCTGCAGAGCTTTGTCGATGGCAGCGCGACCACCGAGATCGACAAAATCTGCCGGAGTCCAAACCTGCAGAGGCGCTTCACTTATGCGCGCGCGAAGGCGATCTGGCAGGGTCTGGATGCGAGCAACTTCTAACATGTCTGAAATATACAACAAATATCGGACATGGCCAGACCAAGTTCATGTACCGCTATCAGCGATGATTGCGTTCAAACCGGCAACCTGATCATCTACATCGGTTTGACACCGTCACAACAGGTACAACTGGCCCGTACGGCAGCACACTCCGTCAAACAGGGAACATAGGAAAAAAGAGCTACTCCGGGATCGGCTTGTAAGTGCGGCTTGCAACCTCGCCTTTGTTGGCTTGGGTCACCGCAACGCTCGCACTGCACACAGCATTACGTGTCGCCGACAGTTTCCTGCCGGTTGCCTGATTAATGCGATCAGGAACAATAATCAAACATCTCTTCTGCCATTAACCTCTGCGCACTTTGTAAAAAATACACCGCGCATATCGGCCGTTTTTCCACATGTTCAGCGCTCACTGTCGTGTGGAGAAAGTAGCCAGACCGCCGAAGCGGTCTGGCTTGTTTGTTAAGCGGCCTCTTTGGGGCCCCAGGGGATGATGGCCTGCAGGGACATGTCATCCTGGCTCGCGGCTTTGCCAAGGTTGGCATTGAAGGCGTGATCGCGGACCGTCAGGGTGAAGTAATCAGAGCCTGTGTCTTTGTTCTGCTTCTTCCAGATACCACCGCACTCAACCAATTTGCCGCGCGGGGAACGGCCAAGGACGCGGTGTGTGGGTGCCATGGGGTTGCTGCTGGCGATGGGTTCGACTGTGATGTCGAGGTCAAAGGTCAGGGTTGAAATTGAGCCGATCCCTTTTGCGGTTTCGATATCGTCGCTTGTGAATTTGATGCAGTTCGTGGTCATTGCTTTTCTCCTTGTTTGCGTTGCAATGATGGTCACTTTGCAGCTGGCTAAGGCCCGGACACACCGAAGGCGGAGCGCAGCGGAGAGGGGCAGGCGCCGCTCTTTTTGTCTCGCGAGGAATGGCCCACAGGGACAAGGGAAAAAGATCGGGGCCAACCTTTGTGGGCGGGGCGACAGCTGCGACCAGCATTATCGAGCAACTCAACACATCGGGAGAAAACCTATGGCCACGTCGCTGATAGTGAACGCTGACAAAAGAAACTACTAAAAGGCATCTTCATTTCCAGTTTGACTGACAATGCGCCAATCAGGAAACCAGCCTCTGCCAAGCCGGAGAACGCCACGCCTCGTTCTTTTTGATCTTCCCGCAAACTCTGGTGAAGTCGGTTGGCTGGAGTGGATGCACCAAGGACCAGTGACGTTCATTTACATGCACATAAACGGCATCACGTTCAGAAAACTGGACAGCAGCTTGACTTAGTTGTCACTTGATGCTATTTGTTCAGTATATTGGACGTAAAGCCTCTAACGTCTATCTAATCAGACGATGATGGTGCGATATGAAGCGCAAAAGAAGCTATTCACGGGTCACAAAACAGGCTTTGTCTGTCTTCGGCAAGCTGATCCGCGTCGCCCGCACAGAACGCGGCATGACGGCGCAAGACCTTGCGGACCGTGCAAATATTAGCCGTACGACGTTGTACAACATCGAAAAAGGCGCTCCTGGCCCCGAAATCGGCACGGTCTTCGAAGTCGCTGCACTTGTTGGCGTCAAGCTGTTCGATACCGACGACAGCACACTAGCAATGCACAACGCCCATCTTGATGAAAAACTCACGCTCCTTCCAAAGAGCGTCCGGGCATCAAAGCAAGAGGTCAACGATGACTTCTAAACTTGATCAAGCCTTAGAGGCATTTGTCTGGATTTGGCTACCTGACAGCCCCGCCCCTGTCGTTGCCGGGCGCATTACGCAGGATGGAGACCGGTTCGTGTTCAACTACGGCGCAAGTTACCTCAACCGTAAAGATGCAATACCAATATACACGCCCGAATTGCCGCTGCGCCGCGGTATCATCGAGCCTGAGGCCGGGCTGTCAATGGCGAGCTGTATTCGCGACGGCTCACCCGATGCTTGGGGACGGCGCGTGATCATCAATCGACTGGTGGGTGCAAAGGCGGGTGAAGCCGCAGTCGGCAAAATCACAGAAATATCCTACCTGCTTGCCTCCGGCTCTGACCGCATTGGCGCTCTCGATTTCCAAACATCCGCAACGGAGTATGTGCCACGTCAGAAATCCGAAGCAACCTATGAAGAACTCATCGAAGCCGCCAGCCTCATTGAGAAAGGCTTTCCGCTGACACCCGGCCTTGATCAAGCTCTCAATCATGGCACGTCCATCGGTGGCGCACGGCCCAAAGCGCTGATCGATCGCGGTGATCGCAAGTTGATCGCCAAATTTTCAGCAAGCGGCGACCTCTACAGTGTCGTGAAAGCGGAATTCATCGCGATGAAACTGGCTGCTGCATGCGGTCTGGACGTAGCACCCGTCTCAATGGTCAAAGCCGGCGGCAAAGACGTGCTCCTGATCGAGCGCTTTGACCGCACCCGCTCAGGCGACGATTGGCATCGCAAGGCGATGGTGTCGGCGCTGACTATCCTTGGGCTTGATGAAATGATGGCGCGCTACGCCTCTTATGAGGATCTTGCCGAGATAATTCGTCACCGCTTCGACAAACCCAAGGAAACGCTGCGAGAACTGTTTGGCCGGATCTGCTTTAATGTGCTTTGCGGCAATACGGATGACCATGCTCGTAACCACGCGGCCTTTTGGGACGGCAAGATGCTTACGCTCTCCCCTGCTTATGACATTTGTCCACAAGGTCGAACGGGGAATGAAGCAACGCAGGCTATGCTTATCAAAGGCGACAACCGGATGAGCACATTGGCTAGCTGCCTTGCCGCAGCCCCTGACTTCTTGCTCACGGACGAAGAGGCCGTCGACATCATCGCACAGCAGATTATTACAATCGCTGGCGAATGGGATGCCGTCTGTGGCTTGGCAAACCTAAGCGCCACCGACAAGGCTCTGTTTGGGGGGCGGCAATTCCTGAACCCGTACTGCATAGAAGGTTTGAGTTCGGATCATGATGCACTGACCAATCAATTTAAGGGGGCGCGAGAACAATTGTTAGCTTAGTCAGGGTCGTTTCGATAGGTATTGGGCCATTGCGGTAAGCGAAACCAGCCGTTCGTATATATCGCGGCGAAGGCTACAGAAGAGCCCAAAGCGACCGATGCTGCAAGATGCATGAATGTCCGGACTAGGGCGGTCTGCGAAATCGTGCTGGATGCGGCTTTACGCTACCGTTGACCCGGGGCCTCATTGCAGCGGGTGTGGGGCGAGTGGGCATCCGTATATGTGCGGCAGCATTAGGGTGTAAAAAAGTTGCGGTTGTCGGGCGGGCGTGGCTGACATAGCGGGACCTGACGGCTCTTATGCTGGACATCAGGTGGTAAGCATGTGCATCTCCACAGACCTCGCATAAATTTGCTTGCGGTAACGTCTGGCTTGAAATGATGACGCCATCGTCCCGCCAGAAAACGGATTGCCTGATGCCCAGCAAATATCGCAACGTGATTTTGACGAAGCGCTTAGGCAATGGCCCTGCGATTCAAAGCAATCGGGAGATAACGGTATGAAATGGGCGCGAGGAATAAAGGGCGATGGCACAGAAGTGATAGGAGTGGTCGCCGATGAAATGCTACATCCGCGCGGCTCACTTGGATCGGAGACGGGAACCGGTGAACCACTTCCCCTTGGCGATCTTACTTTGGTCGCACCTGTGGTTCCGGGCAAATTTATTGGCCTTTGGAACAATTTCAAGGCGGCAGCTGAAAAGGGTGGGATGGAGCATCCCGCGCATCCCTTGTACTTTTTCAAAGCCAACACGTCGCTCTGTGGTCCGGGGGCAGAGGTTATGTTGCCCGCCACAGCGGGGCGCGTCATATTTGAAGGCGAGCTGGGCATCGTGATCGGGAAGACCTGCAAAGACGTAAGCCCGGAACAGGCCAAAGACGTTATTTTTGGGTACACCTGCATCAATGATTTCACATCACTCGATGTTTTGAATGCGGACCCGTCCTTTCCCCAATGGAGCCGTGCAAAGAGTTTTGACGGTTTTGGTGTCGCAGGACCGATGATCGAGACCGAAGTCGACTGGAGGGCGTTGACGATCAAAGTGCTTGTAAATGACAAAGAGCGTCAGTCCTACCCAGCCGTTGACATGATCCTCTCGCCCGAACAAATTGTAAGCTGCTTGTCCAAAGATATGACGCTTAACCCCGGCGATCTTATCGCTTGCGGAACGTCCATTGGTGCGCGTCCCGTTAAGCCCGGTATGGCGGTTGAGGTCGTGATCGAGGGGATCGGTGCTGTTGGCGTGACGATGGTCGGCCCGAAGGACTAGCGGTGAAAGAAGACGCTGCTTTTTTGCTGCTTACCTTTTGGGGTTGTACCGCGCCCAATGACGGCACTTGAAACGTCAATCACCCAGATGCAGTTTCATCATTTTGTTTGTACCGAAAGCCTAAGTCCCAGTGGTTGCACGATTCGTCGTAAAGAACGAAGCCGGGTTCTTATACCAACGCCGATTTCTCAGCATACAATGGAATACCAAAAAATCTATTCTTAACAAAGCCTTATAAATATTGAGAAATTCGGCTCGAAAGTATATTTTAAAAAATAATATATTGACGTAATTAAATTACGCAGCCAAAAACTCCCCTAAGATCAGTCGATAAAGCTTAGCCAGCCGACATCGACAACAGATTAGCGTGTGATGTCGGGTCATAACGCACAGGAGACGGTTGGCGATGATCAAGACGATTTTGGTACCAGTGCGCGGCGATGGCATGGTTGCAACGGTCCTTGCCCATGCGGCCGAGCTTGCTAAGACGCATGATGCACAGGTTAATGTCGTGCATTGTCGTGCGCAGGCCAAAGACTTAATGCCACAGGGCATTCCTCTGAATGATTTCGCACGCAAAGTGATGATTGAGCAGGCCAGTGAACTTGCGAACCGGCAAGAGGATCACCTGCGCGGCATTTTGCATTGTTTGGCGCGCGACTTTGGGCTAAGCGAAGACGCCTCCGCAAAAGATACGGCGACGTGTACGTTCTTGGAAGAACATGGGCGCATGGCAGATGTGGTGAAGCATGCAGGTCGGCTGAGCGATCTTATTGTTCTTCCAAAGCCGCAGCGTGAACGCAATCTAGGCCAAAGCTCATTGAAGGCAGCACTGTACGGCGCGGGGCGTCCAGTTTTGATCTGCCCAGGACAACTGGAGCCTGATGAAACATTTGGGCAGCACGTCGCGGTTGGCTGGAATGGGTCCCTGCCAGCTGCCCGTGCCGTGGCGTCCTCATTGGATATTGTTCACAAAGCCAAGCGCGTCAGCGTTTTGACGGGCGGTAAGGTACAAGCCCATGGTCCCGACGTGGACGAACTGGTCGCGTATTACGCGCAGCGTGGCGTACCTGCTGAGGTCGTACGCTTTGAGGGAAAAGACCCCGCCGCGGGACTTCTTGAGGCATGCAAGAACATCGGTGCCAGTCTTTTGATCATTGGCGCGTACAGCCACAGCCACGAGACCGAGATGCTGTTCGGGGGCAACACTGAACGCATCATCGACAAAACAGACATGCCGATACTGATGGCCCATTGAGCCATTCGCATAGCTAAAAATCTACGACAGCGGCAAGACACCCAATGGTCACCATGCCGCAAAGACTACGGAAGCTGAAAGTCCGAAACACGGACATTTTATGGGAGGAATACAAAATGAAAATGACGAAGAGATTTTTTCTAGGACTTGCCGCATGCAGTACCCTTGCGACATTGCCGATGTCCGCATTGGCGCAGGATTGGCAGCCAAAACGTCCCGTTGATTTCACGATCATGGCCGGAGCCGGTGGCGGCGCAGATCAGATCGCACGCTTTGTGCAGTCGGTCGTTGAAGCGAATGACCTGACCAACCGCCCGCTGGTTCCAACAAATCGCGGTGGCGGTTCTGGTGCAGAGGCGCTGTTGCATCTAAAGGACGCGCGCGACCCTGATCACACGCTCATGGTCACCCTGAATTCCTTTTACACGACTCCGATCCGTCAAGAGGGTCTCGGCGTCGACATCGAAGCCTTCACGCCGATCACGATGATGGGCGTCGATCCTTTCGTGCTTTGGGTCCACAAAGATAGCGGCATCACTGACTTTGATGGCTATCTGGCGAAGGTACGCGAAATGGATGGTGAATATGTCATGGGCGGCACGGGTTCTGGTCAAGAAGATTCAATCGTGATCGCATATATGTCTGGCGTCTATGACCTCGACATTAAATACATCCCCTACGATGGCGGCGGCGCTGTGGCCAAAGACCTTGCGGGTCAGCAGATCATGGCAACCGTCAACAACCCGGCAGAAGCCAAGGGCTTCTATGAAGCAGGCGATTTCATACCGCTTCTGGCCTTCTCAGACGCGCGGATGGACGCCTATCCTGACGTGCCAACGATCAAGGAAAAGGGTCATGATTTTTCCTACTACAACCAGCGTGCCATCGTCGGTGCACCGGGCATGTCTGACGAAGCCGCCGCTTACTACCGCGGGATTTTCGGCAAGGTCTATGAGGGTGAAGAATGGCAGTCCTACCTTGTCTCTGAAAGCCTGTCTCCGCTTCCAATGAACGAAGCTGAAACACGCGCGTACTGGGCAACACAGGTTGAAAACCATCGCAAGCTGCTGTCCGAAATCGACGGCTAAGTTAAACGAACAGAAGGAGGGCAGAGATGCGCCAAGGTGAAATATCACTCGCAGGGATCCTTGCCCTCTTTTCTTTATACCTCATGTGGAAGAGTGCTGAGCTTCCGATAGGATACATCCGTGGCCAAGGGCCCGGTGGTGGGTTTTGGCCCTTCTGGCTGTCCGTTGGAATGCTGCTGAGCTGCTGTGCCATTGCTTGGAATTGGTGGCGTGGCAAAAGCCGCGCATCCGTATCGGATGAGCCGCTTATGGATGCTTTTGGCTGGCGTACTGTGATGCATGTTGGCGGCGGCGTTGTCGGCTTTGTGGCATTGATCTCAGTGGTGTCGATGTACGGCGCAGTAGGCCTATTCCTTGTGTATTACCTTCGGTTCTTAGGGCGTCATTCTTGGGTGCTGACGCTGGTGCTTGCCTTGTTTGTCCCCATCCTTCTTTTCTTCTTTTTTGAAGGTGCGATGCAGATTTCAATGCCCCAAGGCTTGCCCTTCACGCAGCCATTTTTCGACATGATGTACGACATCATTTACTGATAACGCCCAGAGCCGAGGATCATCATGGAAGTTCTTACTTTTCTTTCCGGTGGCGTCTTAACAGCGCTTGAACCGATCAACCTTGGACTGATCCTGATTGGTGTCACGATTGGGC
Organism: uncultured Sulfitobacter sp.; assembly: GCA_964636575.1. Lineage (GTDB taxonomy): Bacteria > Pseudomonadota > Alphaproteobacteria > Rhodobacterales > Rhodobacteraceae > CAZWSE01. The sequence goes on from CAZWSE010000085.1 coordinate 9,021, forward strand.
TTTTTATTGGGGCCATGCCGGGTTTGGGATCTGTGAACGGGGTGGCAATCCTCTTGCCTATCACGTTTCTTGTCCCGCCCGCGTCGGCGATCATTTTCCTTGCGGCAATTTATTACGGAGCCATGTATGGCGGCGCGATTTCGTCGGTTGCCTTGGGCATACCCGGTGCGTCGACGGCCGTGGCAACCACCTTTGACGGCAGGCCCTTGGCGCTGCAAGGGCGGGCCAGTCTTGCGCTGGTCACAGCCGCGCTTGCCTCTTTCGTTGGCGGCACTGTCGCAACAGTTTTCTTCACGCTGTTTGCCCCTCTGCTTGCGACAGTTGCCCTTAACTTTGGACCGCCCGAAATTTTTGCACTAATGCTGCTGGCCTTTGCGACCTTCGTCGGTTTGGGCGGTGATGATATCCCCAAAACGATCTTCTCGATCTGCTTTGGATTGGTGCTTGCGACTGTCGGGTTCGACACGATTTCCGGCGAGCCACGGCTTGTGCTTTTTGACATCCAAGGCTTTATCCGCGGGATCGGGTTTATCGTGCTCGCCATCGGCGTTTATGGCATCGGAGAGATGATCTGGACGATCGAGCAAACGCGCGGAGAGGTGACAACGACCAATCCCAAAATGACAGCAAAGGGCCTTGCATCCGACGCAAAGGAAGCGGTGCGCAGAGGCTGGAAGGGCACTTGGATCGGCTCGATCCTTGGTTTCTTCGTTGGCGTTTTACCTGCTGCGGGGGCCACGCCAGGCTCGCTGATGTCATACGGCGTCGCCAAGATGCTCTCCAAGACGCCTGAAGAATACGGGCGCGGCTCACCCGATGGCGTTGCGGCCCCCGAGGCTGCCAATAATTCTGCGTCCACGGGGTCCATGTTGCCAATGCTCACGCTTGGCATTCCGGGCTCACCGACAACGGCCATTTTGCTTGGCGGCATGGTAATGTGGGGCCTCACACCGGGCCCGCGCCTGTTCATCGACGAAAGCGAATTTGTGTGGAGCCTGATCGGATCTTTCTACATCTCAAACTTTGCGGCAGTTTTGATCAACCTCGCGTTTATCCCGCTGTTTGTGTGGATGCTGCGCATGCCATTCACCATTCTTGCGCCACTGATCTTTGTGCTGTCCATCGTTGGTGGTTTTGCCGCGTCACGCAGCATGCACGACCTTTGGTTGATCGTGATTTTCGGGCTTGGCGCCTTTTTCCTACGCAAGTTCGACTATCCTCTTGCCCCTGCCGTTCTGGCGATTGTGCTTGGGCCAATTGCCGAACCAACACTACGTCAATCCTTGCTGTTATCATCGGGCGACCCGTCGATTTTCTTTACAAGACCAATCGCAGGTCCAATCACAGTGATCGCAATCATCCTGATCTTCTTGCCCGCACTCAAACTGCTGCGTGGCAAACGGCGGGCGACCGCAGACTGACCAACATAAAACGAAATGGAAGATACGATATGCAAAGACTTCAAGACTTGATCCAGCGCCATCCTGACACAAAAAATGCAATCGGTGCACCAGGCCGGGACTGGATGACCTACGGCGATCTCAAATCACTGACGCTCAGCGTGCGTAAATCCCTTCGCAGTGCCGGGATTGGCGCGCAGGATCGTGTTGCAATCGTCTTGCCTAATGGCCCCGAAATGGCCGCTGCTTTTGTCAGCGTAGCGCAATCGGCAACCACGGCTCCGTTGAACCCGGCTTATAAGGAGGATGAATTCGCCTTCTACCTCGACGACCTCAAAGCGCGCGCCATCATTGTCGAGGCAGGCTATGACGGCCCCGCACGCGCGGCGGCGGATCGCTATGACATGGCCGTCATAGAGCTGACATCAACCGAACCTGCGGGTAATTTTACCTTGTCGACAGATGTAACCGGCGACGCGGCTGACACAGTTCCCACGGCAGATGACGTTGCCCTTATCTTGCACACCTCCGGCACCACATCGCGCCCGAAGATCGTTCCACTTTTGCAGTCCAATTTCGCGGCTTCTGCGCAAAACGTCAGCGCCTCTCTTGCTTTGACGTCTGATGATGTCTGTCTGAATGTCATGCCGCTGTTTCACATCCACGGCCTGATCGCTGCCGTCAGTGGGTCACTTGCGGCTGGGGCGTCGATCAGCTGTGCGACGGGCTTTGATGCGCTCAAATTCTACGGCTGGCTCGAAGGGGTTGACCCGACATGGTATACCGCCGTTCCGACGATGCATCAGGCGATTTTGGCCCGCGCGCCGCGCAACGCAGACATCATCAAAAACGCGCGCTTGCGCTTCCTACGCTCCTCCTCTTCGTCCTTGCCCGGTCCCGTTATGACCCAATTGGCTGAGACGTTTGGCGCGCCTGTGGTCGAGGCATACGGTATGACAGAGGCCGCCCACCAGATGTGCTGCAACCCAATTGAACCGGGCCGCCAGAAACCCGGCGCTGTAGGTTTGCCCGCAGGCCCCGAAGTGCGTATCGCTCATGAAATCGAAAACCGTTTGATTGATGGCGTGGGCGAGATTTCAATTTCCGGCCCCAACGTCACGCCCGGTTATGAGGCAAACCCCGAAGCAAACGAGAAGAACTTTTTTGAAGCAGATGGCCAGCGCTGGTTCCGCACCGGCGATCAAGGCATGTTTGACGAGGATGGCTTTTTGTCCCTTACGGGCCGCTTGAAGGAAATCATTAACCGTGGCGGCGAAAAGATTAGCCCGCTTGAGGTGGATGGGATCCTGTCTGATCATCCGGCTGTCGGCCAATGTGTGACCTTTGCAGTGCCACATGCCAAACTGGGCGAAGACGTGGCCGCCGCTGTCGTGCTCAAAGAAGGTCAAAGCGCCACGGACCGCGAGATCCACGATTTTGCCAGCGAACGGCTGGCGGCGTTCAAAGTGCCGCGCAAAATCCTGATCCTTGATGAAATCCCCAAAGGGGCAACCGGTAAGTTGCAACGCATCGGTTTGGCCGAAAAACTGGGTCTGGGTTAAGGAGCGCGTTATGAAAATTTGCATTTTTGGTGCCGGTGCAATTGGCGGTTACATGGGGGCAAAGCTTGCACAGGTGGGCGCTGACGTCAGCCTTGTGGCAAGGGGCCCCCACCTCAAGGCAATGCGCGAAAACGGGTTGCGCCTGATTGAGGAAAGCGGCGAGACGACTGTAAAAGTTACGGCGTCTGACAACGCCGCTGATCTGGGTCCGCAAGACTATGTGATTGTCACGCTCAAAGCGCATTCCGTGCCTGCCGTCGTGCCACATATGCAGCCACTGATTGGGGACCACACCACAATCGTTTCTGGCGTGAACGGGGTGCCTTGGTGGTATTTCCACAAAACAGGCGGGCCTCTTGAAGGCACGCGATTGGAAACCGTTGATCCCGGAAACGCCCAGTGGGACGGCTTTAGGCCCGAACGTGTTCTGGGGTGCGTGGTATACCCTGCCGCGGAGGTCATTGAACCGGGCGTCGTGAAACACATCGAAGGCAACCGGTTTTCTTTGGGAGAGCCGGATGGCTCAAAGTCCGAGCGCGCGCTGGCCCTGTCCAAGGCTCTTACCGCAGCTGGCCTCAAGGCCCCTGTCAGGCCGAAAATCCGCGACGAAATCTGGGTAAAGCTCTGGGGCAACCTGTCATTTAATCCGATCTCAGCACTCACGCATTCAACGCTCGACATCCTGTGTACCGATCCCGGCACGCGAGCGGTGGCACGCAACATGATGCTTGAGGCACAAACGATTGCCGAAAAGCTTGGCGTCAAATTTCCCGTCGACGTGGATCGCCGGATCAAAGGCGGCGCTGACGTGGGGGCGCACCGTACATCCATGCTGCAAGACCTCGATCAAGGGCGCCCGATGGAAATCGATGCGCTCGTCGGCTCTGTGAAAGAACTTGGCCGTGTGACCCAAACGCCGACGCCAACCATCGATACAGTCCTGGCACTGATCGCATTGCGTGGAAAAATGGCTCGGCATTCTGCCAATTGAGGTCGTGTTTTTGATGCTGCTGCGATCGCTCTCAGAGCCATTGGCGCGGTTCTTTTGGGGAAGCAAGATGTGATCTTGGTGTTCGAAGCGAGGTGCTTGCGTTGCGAACTTACGTATACGGAACTCTTAATTTGTTGTCAGCCTCAGCGCTAATTTGAAGCGCATGGCTTGCACGATACCTTTGCTCCAAATGCGCGTGATGTTCATACTTGACGACTGCCATTGAAGCCTTTTTTGGCGGGTCAAAGACCAGCGCCCCAACCCTGGGACCATGTCCACAATTCGCCGGAAACTTCTGATTTCCCGATAGGCAAGGAAACTAAAGCGGCCGTTGACTTTGCACAATCCAAGGTCGGCTTTGTCTAAGGTTTGTGGCTGCTGTCAGCGCGAGCTGCAGCGGCGACAAATCCGACAAGGAGGAAAGCGCGGGTTGTTTTCGGTGCTATTGTCACTGTACCTTAATTAATCAGAATCTAGTCCGAAATTATCAAATGATATCAATCACAGTCTGTACCCTTAATTGTCGTACTGTACCGTTTATTCCAATACTGTACCCTCAATTTTCAGACTGTCAGCCCTGTGGATAACTTTCTAGGGTGGGGTGGCGTAACCGCCGACATTGACCAACTGGAGCAAGCAAAATGTCTAAGGCTCACATGAAACACGTCCTGTGGATATATTGCAATTAAGGGTACAGACGCGTCCCGAAATGCCCTGAACCCGCAGAATCTGATTAATTAGGGTACAGTGACAATTGTTTTGTCGTTCAAAAATTCGGAAGTAACTGCTTTGCGGCATGTTGGATACATCGGAATTAAATGAAAACTTTGCGGATGGGTCAACGTATTGTTGATCTTCAAAAAGCACATTGAACAAGCGCAAGTCATCCTTGTCAGTTGCTCTTACGATGAGGTTTAAGTCGCCTTTCCGTAAATTACGTCTCAGGCTCATTACAGACATATACTGACCGATTGCGACGACAGGCTGTTCTTTGATAGCTATTATTCTTGCAGAGGAAATAGGAAGCGAGGTTCGGGGTTCGCGCCTTCGTGTGAAGTGTAAATTTTCGCGCAAGAACCTAATTGTTGTTTCCAGTATATTCATGCTTAAAAGCCACAACCGAAAATGATGTTTCTTTTAAGACCTCCAGATGGAGAATAGCCTAAATTCTCGAAGAGAACGAACGGCAGCTAAGTCCGCACTGTGTCAATTCGCGCACTGCGCAGCGAACGGCCGGTATATTGCCA
>CAZWSE010000086.1:0-14063 GCA_964636575.1 uncultured Sulfitobacter sp.
GCCTTTCGCAGGGCTTCGCCGCCTGACGTGGCTTGGCCCTTGTTCAGCCCTGCCATGATCCGGCCCAAGACCCGTTCCGACAGGCTGGTGAAGGCCAGATAGAACACCAGAAGCGCGAGGAAATACCACATCCGCCAGTCCCCATGCGGGTAGTCTGTGAATTTGGCGGTTTTGGTGCCGCCCAGTTCGCGCGCCCAGTAGACGATGTCTTCGATGCCGAGCAGGAACAGCAGCGGCGTGGCTTTGATCAGGACCATCCAAAGGTTCGACAGCCCCGGCAGCGCGTAGACCCACATTTGCGGCACAAGCACACGCCAGAAGGTTTGGCGCTGGGTCATCCCGTAGGCTTCGGCCGTTTCAAGCTGCGCACGCGGCACGGCCCGCATCGCCCCGAAGAGGACGTTGGCCGCGAAGGCCCCGAAGACGATCGCGAATGTCAGAACGGCCAGCGCGAATCCGTAGCTTTCATGGACCCATTGCGGGCTTGACCCGAGCGGCATTTTGGCGGCCTGACAGACCACGAAATCATTGCCTTGGCGGATCGGTTCCGCCCAGTCGGGACAGAGCACTTTGTGCCTAAGAAATTCGATCCCTTGGTCAAGTGCGATCACGAAGAACAGGAAGAACGCGATGTCGGGCACCCCGCGCACCACTGCGATATAGGCTTTGCCAAGCCCGCGCAGGATCATGTTGCCGGACCCTGCTGCGGTGGCCCCTGCGAACCCGAAGGCCAGTGCGATGGGCGCAGTGATGGCCAGCAGGCCCAGCACCGTCAGTACCGCCCAGTAGATCGACATATGCTTGCCCGTGGTCAGATAGCACGACAGCCATTTGAGACCTTCAAGCAGGGATGGATCGGTGCAGTAGCTGAACATGGGTGGTTGGTGCCTTCCTTCATTTACGTGTCCCGCATGCGCGGGCCTCTGTCAACGGGGGGAGGGTGTGCTGAATTAGAGCTTGAACCGCGCAGTGATCCGTTTGAGGTTGCTGTGAAGGGGGATGCGCATATGGGCCGTAAAGTGGTGGTTGTCGGGGCTGGAATAATCGGTGCCAGTGCGGCCTATCAGTTGCAGAAATCAGGTGCTGAGGTGACCGTGCTGGATGCGGGTTTGGCGCAGGCTACGCAAGCGTCCTTTGGATGGATCAACGCGAGCTTTTTTGAGAACGCGGATTATCACCGTTTGCGTGTGGCAGGCATGGCGGCGCACCGTGATCTTTGCCGTGAGTTGTCTTTGCCTGTGGCGTGGAGCGGCTGTTTAAGCTGGGACCAAACCGGCGCTGAGTTTGATGCGCAGCGCGATGCTTTGCGGGACGCGGGTTATGCGTTTGAGGAGATTGATGCGGACCGTTTTGCGCAGCTTGAGCCTTATGTGGCCACTCCGCCGGAGCGGGCATTGCTGTTTGCGCAAGAGGGCGCGGCTGAGTCTGGTGCCTTGGCGGCCGCGCTTTTGGCAGCTGCGGTGGCTTTGGGCGCGCGGGTTATTCAAGGCGTTGCTGTGCGCGGGTTTGCCCATGCAGGCGGGCGTGTTGCCGGGGTTCAAAGCACTGCCGGTTTGATCGCTGCCGATGAGGTGGTTTTGGCGGTCGGGACAGCGACGGAAGGCTTGCTGCAAGAAGTTGATGTGTCTTTGCCAATGCTCAAACGCCCCGCCTTGGTTTTGAAAACGCGGCCTGTTGCGCCTGTCTTGACCCATGTTCTGGCCTCTGAGATTGGGGAAGTGCGGCAATTGCCTTGCGGGTCGCTGTTGATGCCTGCCGCGATTGGACATCAGGGGGACGCGGCCGCTGATCTGAGCGCGCCTGCGTCTGAAATGGCCGATGATGCGCTGGCGCGGTTGCAGGCGATGTTAAGGGACGTGCCTGTGACTTGGAGTCATGCAACTGTTGCCTATCGCCCGATGCCCGAGGACGGGATGCCTGCGGTGGGGCATGTGACAGAGGGGCTGTATGTGGCGGTCATGCATTCCGGGATTACCCTTGGCGCTGTGATGGGACAACAGATTGCGGCTGAGGTGTTGAACGGGCCGAGCAATGAAACTGCGGATCTGTTGGCGGCGTACCGGCCGGATCGGTTTACACAAGCGCGGGCATGAAAAAGGGCCACGCGATGCGCGGCCCTTTGATGTTCTTGTGAAGGGCGGCAGTCTTAGAACTGCTCTCCGACTTCCCATTTTGCGATCAGCGCGTTCAGGGAGCCATCGGCTTTCATGGACGCGATGGCTGCATCGAACTTGCCGCGCAATTCGCCGTCGCTTTCGCGCAGGCCCATGCCAACACCGCCGCCGATCAGCTCTTGCTGTTCGAGCATCACCAGATCGCCGTCTGCTTCTGCGATGGGTGCGAGGAAGGATTTATCGGCCAGAACCGCGTCGGCTTCACCGTTTTTGACGGCCGCGACGGTTTCTTCGGGGGTTGCGAACTCCACAAGCGTGGCACCGGCCATTTCAGCGATGAAGCTGGCTTGGATGGTCGATGTTTGCGCAGCGATCACGCCTGATTTCAGGTCAACGTCTGCGGAAAGTGCGACGTAGGCCGATGGGTCAGGCTGTGTGTAGTTCTGTGTGAAATCAATGACTTCGTCGCGTTCGGCTGTGATGGACATGCCTGCGATGATGGTGTCGTAGTTGCCGGACACGAGGTTGGGGATGATGCTGTCCCATTCGTTTGTGACCCATTCGCAGGTCAGCTCAGCGCGTTTGCACAGCTCGTCGCCCAGCTCACGCTCGAACCCGTCAACTTCGCCGTCATCGTTGAGGAAGTTGTAGGGAGGGTAGGCGCCTTCTGTGCCCATGCGGACGGTTTTGCCGTGGCCATCGGCCAAAGCGAATGTGGTGGTCAGGCCCAAGGCGAGGGCGCTTGAAATCAGAGTTTTCATTGTGTCGTCTCCTGAAAAGTTGACATTGAGTGGTTGTTTTACGTTGCCATGGTTGCAGAGAGAAACCCTTGCAAGCGTTCGGATTTGGGCGCGGTGAACAGTGTCTTTGGCGGCCCTTGTTCTTCGATTAGCCCTTGATGCAGGAACACGGTGTGATCCGAGACATCAGCGGCCAGTTTCATATCATGGGTCACGATCAGCATCGTGCGCCCTTCGTTCGCCAAGTCTTTGATAACTTTGACGACTTCTTGTTCCAATTCGGGGTCAAGCGCGCTTGTTGGTTCATCAAACAGCAGCGCTTCGGGTTCCATGCAAAGCGCGCGGGCGATGGCGGCGCGTTGTTGTTGGCCGCCTGAAAGCTGCGCGGGGTAGACATCGCATTTGTCTGCGATCCCGACTTTGTCGAGATAACCGCGCGCGGCTTCTTCGGCCTGCGATTTGTCGCGGCCCAGCACTGTGACAGGGGCTTCCATGACGTTTTGCAGGATCGTCATATGCGCCCAAAGATTGAACTGCTGAAAGACCATGGACAGATTGGTGCGGATGCGCATGACCTGTTTGGGATCGGACGGGCGGCGGTTTAGGCCGCTGCCTTTCCATTTGACGGGTTCGCCCTTGAAAATCACGTCGCCCTGTTGGCTGTCTTCCAAAAGGTTCGCGCAGCGCAGCAGGGTTGATTTGCCGGACCCAGATGAGCCGATCAGCGACACAACGGCCCCGCGTGCGGCTGAGATGTCGACGCCTTTGAGCACTTCAAGCGTTCCGTAGCTTTTGTGCAGGTCTTTGATTTCGATGACAGGCGGTGACGTAGACACGGTCGGAGGGCAGCCTTGGCGTAGTTGAGCAGGTTCGATGACGCACTAGGACGCATTTTTCGCGTCTTTGCAATGCGTAAACAAAGGGTGACGATGCGGAAGGTATGTGTCGTCGTGCCGTCGCGGGGGGCGTGGGCTACTTCGCCGCTTGCACCCTTTGGCGGGCGGTTGCGCTGTCGACGTCTGTTACCCCAAGTAGGTTGGCCACCAGCCTTAGCAGGGTGCTTTCATCGTCATCACGGACCCCATCTGCAAGGGCAACTTCCCACATGGCTTCGATCACGCCGACGCGGTCTTCGTAAGGCACCACATCCTTGATGGCGCGAGTGAAGCGGACGGTGTCGGGGGCTTCGGATTCCAGTGTTTCAGCTTCGGACCGCAGGGTTTCGGCGGCTTCGGCGCTCATCCCGTAGCGGCGACGGCTGATCTGGTCGATGTTCACCTTCTCAGAATGTTCATAGTTGTGATCTGCACGGGCAACCCGCACGAGCAAAGCCGTGAGCGCCAGTCGGGCATCCGGATCGGGCAGGGGGGCGGGCTCTGGCTGGGTCAGCCTTTTGAGAAGTTCACCAAACATGGGTTATAGGTAGGTCATAAACCTGCCCGCGCCAATGCCCGTCTGCGAAAGTTTTTTCTGTTATTCCGATGTGTCTTTGTGTCGGATGACGTAGCTGTCTGAATGGGCGATGCCGAGCGCTTTTTCTGTCTCTTCCATCATCTGTTTTTCGGACAGGCGCACGACGCTGTCCGCCAAAAGAACAGCCCATGTGGCGTCGCAGATCGTCAGCCGTTCCGAATAGGTCAACCCGTCGCGCACGATTGCAGTGAACTGGTCGATGTCGTCCACATAGGCTTCAAGCTGCTCACATTCGGTCCGCAACTGGGCGCTTTCGCTAGCTTCGAGATGATAAGCTGAGGCCAAAATCCGGTCGATCTGCTCAATTTCAACCCGTTGATAATCGAGGTCAGAGCGCGCCATGCGCACCAATATGACGCCAATCGCGTTTTGTAGATTGATGGGGGGCAGCGGGTCGGTGGCGCGCACGCGGCTGCTGAGCCACTCGGTCAGTTTTTTCATGTCTGTGGAAACCTAAGCACGATCAGGACGCTTCGAATTTCAGCGCCAGATTGGTGGCTGTCATAAAGACTTCTTCTTCGGGGGCGACATAGCCGTCCGCTTTGACGACCAATGCAATTGCGGCCTCAAGGCGGGACTTTTCATGGGGGCGCAGGGCTTGGGTCGCGGTGGCCATGACTTCGCGCGACCGCAAGCGGCGCGTGTCGCGGCTGTGGCGTTCGCATAGGGTTAGCGCGTCGCTACGATCAAGTTTGAATTCGGCGGCCAGAATGTCGATGATCTGATTGATCTCAACCGGTTTGACGATCTTGTCGCTTTGCGCTGCTTCAAACAGGATGGCCGCCCATGACATCTGACGCGGTGTAAACCGTGTCGGTCGGGCGCGGCGTGGCGCGGGGCGGGTTGGTCGGTACAACATGTTTTCAGAATCCTTAGGTTGCAATCCAAGGTATTGAAAACATGCGGTATCGACAGGGGAAAATCCTGCCCGTAATCCCCATTCGTTAAAGGCGAGCGGGCTAGCTGGTGTGGCGTGGTGGATCGAAGGCGATGTTGTCAATCGCCAGACCTTGCGGGTCGTCGTTGGTCAGCACAAAGCCTGCCACATCCGACGGTCCGTTGCGCATGAACCCGAAGGCGCCTTCGGCTACAGTGTCCAGTTTGACCCGCCCGATTTCGCGCCCGTCGCGGGCAAAGAATTGCACTGTTGCGGTGCCTGCCTCGCCGCCCCGAATTTGAAAGGCAAACACCCCTTGGTCGTTGTCGAACAAGACCGCAATTGCGCCTTCGCCCTGTGCGTCCCGCTTGGGAAAGCCGCTTGAGCCGTATCCGTTGAGAACATTTGTCGGCCGCATGTAGACGATCGACAGATTTTGTCCTTTCGCCCCCGGTACCACTTGTAGCGGTGCTTCGGGCTGGCCGGACACAACATCGTGGTTGCCGTAGCTGAGCAGATCTTGCCCCGCAAAGCGTTCCCCGAACTTGGCACCTTCAATGTGCAAAGGCTCATCAATCAGGCGGCCTGGCCCCATGTGCGATGTTTGATCTTCAAAGGTGATGATCCGTTGCAGCCCGAGCCCCGTGGGGTCAACCACGCAGACCGGATCACCGCAGGCAAGCGCGGCCACGGGCAAGGCATAAAGAAGGCTTGCAAGGCGGAACATTCGCGCAGTGTTGCACGAAATGCCTAGTCGTCATAGCCCTCAACGATGACCATATCGCCGGTCGAGATCGGATCGCGGATTGCCTTGGCGGCGCGGTACCCTTCGGAATGGTAACATTCGAGCGCCTTGGCGTAGCTTTCAAACTCGATCACGACGGTCCGCGGTTTGACTTCGCCTTCCATCACATCTTGCCCGCCGCCACGCACCAGAAACCGCGCCCCGTATTCTGCGAACGGGGCAGCGTTGGCGTCTTTGTATTTGGCGTAGATTTCTGGGTCACTGACATCGACGTGTCCGATCCAATAGCCTTTGGGCATGACGGTATTCCTTACTGTTGCGTATCCCTACCTTGACGCAGGTAAATCGCTTAGACCAGCCTTGAAATCTCTTTCGCGGCCCTTACGAAGTCTTTGAACAAAGGATGCGGGTCAAAGGGTTTGGATTTGAGTTCGGGGTGGAATTGCACCCCTATGAACCACGGGTGATCCGGCCATTCTACGATTTCGGGCAGTTTGCCGTCAGGCGACATGCCAGAGAAAGAAAGACCTGTCTTTTCAAGCGCTTCTTTGTACTTGATGTCGACTTCATAGCGGTGACGGTGGCGTTCGTCGATGGTTTGTGTGCCGTAGACTTCGGCCACCTTGGATCCCTCAGATAGGGTCGCATCATAGGCACCCAAGCGCATTGTGCCGCCCTTGTCGTCGCCCACTTTACGCTCGACTTTGTGATTGCCCTGCACCCATTCTTTGAGGTGGTAGACCACAGGTTCAAAGCGTTTGGCGCCTGCTTCGTGGTCAAATTCCTCTGATCCGGCGGTGGTCAGGCCCGCCACGTTGCGCGCGGCCTCGATCACGGCCATTTGCATGCCGAGACAGATGCCCAGATAGGGTACTTTGTGTTCACGGGCGAATTGTGCGGCTTTGATTTTGCCTTCTGTGCCACGCTCGCCAAAGCCGCCGGGTACGAGGATCGCGTGGAAGCCTTCCAGATGGGGGGCCGCGTCTTCGCGGTCGAAAAGCTCAGCATCGACCCAATCAATCCGCACTTTGACGCGATTGGCCATACCGCCGTGGGTCAATGCCTCTGCGATGGATTTGTAGGCGTCTTCGAGCTGTGTGTATTTGCCGACGATCGCCACGCGGACCTCGCCTTCGGGGTTGTTTACGCGATCCGCCACATCGTGCCAGACCGACAGATCGGGGCGCGGAGCGGGGCTGATGTTAAAGGCGTCCAGAACCGCCTGATCAAGGCCCTGATCGTGGTAGGCCAGTGGTGCTTCGTAGATGGATTTCAGATCATAGGCTGCCACAACGGATTCTTTGCGGACGTTACAAAACAGAGCGATTTTTTCGCGTTCTTTTTCGGGAATGGGGTGCTCAGACCGGCAGACCAGAATGTCGGGCGCGATCCCGATGGATTGTAATTCCTTGACGGAGTGTTGGGTTGGTTTGGTTTTCAACTCGCCACTGGCTGCAAGATAAGGCAGCAGGGTCAGGTGCATAAATATGCACTGGCCGCGTGGTTTGTCGTGGGTAAACTGGCGGATGGCTTCAAAGAAGGGCAGACCTTCGATGTCGCCCACGGTGCCGCCGATTTCGCAGAGCATAAAGTCGACTTCGTCTTCGCCGATCCCGATGAAGTCTTTGATTTCATTGGTCACATGCGGGATGACTTGGATCGTTTTGCCCAAGTAATCGCCGCGCCGTTCTTTTTCTAAGACCGTCGAGTAGATGCGCCCTGAGGACACGGAATCTGTTTTGCGTGCGGCGACCCCTGTGAAGCGTTCGTAGTGCCCCAGATCAAGGTCGGTTTCGGCCCCGTCGTCGGTCACGAAGACCTCGCCGTGCTCAAAAGGGGACATCGTGCCCGGATCGACGTTCAGGTAGGGATCAAGCTTGCGAAGGCGCACCGAAAAGCCGCGGGCTTGCAGCAAGGCGCCCAAAGCCGCAGAGGCCAACCCTTTGCCCAAGGAAGACACAACACCGCCTGTAATAAAGATATAACGTGCCATATGGCTGGCTGTCCCCCGTGAAAATTTGTGCGAATTGGCCGCGAATTTTTTGTGTTTCGGGAGTGCAAAAACCCCCAACACCACGGGACTTGACCCTTAAAGGATTCGGTAGAGCATGGCAAGGCGGCGCCGCAACATGATGTTGCTTGGCACGGGTTTGGCCTCAAATTGTGGTGCTTGCAGGCTTAGTCTGCGCTTGGAACCAGCGGTGCGTTGTCGCCTTGCGCCGGTGGCAGAAGGCTGTCGGCTGCAGGCAGTTCTGGCGCGTCTACCGCTGCGGGTGGTGTGACCCCGAGACGGTCAATCACGGAGGTGCCCGATGCTTTTTGCGCTGCAATCACGGTTAGGGTGATTGAGGTCGCGATAAAGGCAATTGCCAGAAGCCAGGTCAATTTTCCAAGTGCTGTTGCCGCAGACCGGCCGGACATGGCCCCGCCGCCACCGCCGCCGATGCCCAAACCCCCGCCTTCGGAGCGCTGCATAAGCACGACAGCGATCAGCCCGAGGGCCAAGAAGAGATGGACAATAAGAACGACGTTTTCCATGGAGACCTGCGCGTTGGATGTGTGCGGGGTATGTAGGCAAGTTTTTCACCCCCCGCAAGGGTCCCAGAGAGCCTATCCCGAAATGGGGCTGGACAAGTGCGCGGTGGGCTGCTCATGATCGCCCCATGCCTCATGATCACCATTCCCACGACCATTCCCATGATGAGGATCATCCTCATTCCCATTTGCCCTCTGATCCGGCCCTGCGTGTTCGCGCGCTGGAGACCTTACTGACCCAGAAGGGCTTGATTGATCCTGCTGCACTCGATGCGATCATCGACACCTATCAAAACAAGATCGGCCCGCAGAATGGGGCCATGGTCGTAGCTAAGGCCTGGTCTGATCCTGCGTTTAAGGCCGCTTTGTTGGCCGATACCGATGCTGTGTTGAAAGAGATGGATCTTTATGGGCGGCAGGGCGAGCATATGGTGATCGTTGAGAACACCGATGACACCCACAACATGGTCGTTTGCACCCTGTGCAGTTGCTATCCTTGGCCTTTGCTTGGCATTCCGCCGGGGTGGTATAAGTCTGATGCCTACCGTGCCCGCGCTGTGCGTGAGCCGCGTAAGGTTTTGGCTGATTTCGGTGTGAGCCTGCCTGAAGGTCAGGCGGTCCGTGTGTGGGATTCGACTGCCGAGGTTCGCTACCTTGTGTTGCCTCAACGCCCTGCTGAGACGTCTGGGATGGATGAGGCCGCTTTGGCCGCTTGGGTTACCCGTGACAGCATGATTGGCACTGGCCTGCCGCAGGCCCCCGCATGACCCGCCCGCATGACATGGGCGGTCGGTTCGGTGACGGGCCTGTGGCGCCAGAGCCGCAGGGTGTCGCTGAATTTGCCGCAGACTGGCATCCGCGCGCCTTGGCGCTTGTCCTTGCGGCTGGCGGATTGGGGCAGTGGAACATTGATACCTCGCGCCATGCCCGCGAGACGATTGCCCCCAAGGACTACGCTCGGTTTTCCTACTATGAGAAGTGGATGGCGGGGCTGGCGGATATGATGGTCGCCAAGGGCATTGTGACTGTTGAGGAGCTGTCTACGGGGACGGGTGCTGTCACCGATCCTGAGTTGGCGGCAAAGCGTTTGAAGGCTGAGGCCGTGCCAGCGGTACTGGCCAAGGGTGGTCCTGCGGACCGTCTTAGCGATGTCGCGCAAGCCTTTGAGATTGGTCAAGAGGTGCAAACTCTCCCTATTGCTGGCAACCGTTTGGTAGAGGGTGGTCACACCCGTTTGCCAGCCTATGCCGCCGGTGCCCGTGGCCGCGTTGTTTTGTATCATGGCACTCATGTTCTGCCCGATAGTGCGGCCCATGGTTTGGGCGATGCGCCGGAGCCTTTATACGCTGTGGCCTTTCCGGCCTCTGAATTGTGGGTCCACCCTGAACATCCCCGTGATGAGGTGATCCTTGATCTTTGGCAGTCCTATTTGGAGCCTGTTTGAGATGGAGATTTTGGACAAAGAGCCTGTGTTTCGTGAACCTTGGCATGCGCAGATCTTTGCTTTGACTGTGCATCTGAATGAAACGGGGCTTTTCACATGGCCCGCTTGGGCCGAACAGTTTTCCGGCGTTTTGGCCGCCCATGGATTGGAGCGTGATCTGAATGGTGGCGAGGATTATTTCAATGCCTGGCTTGAGGCTTTGGAGGCGATGCTGTCAGAGCAGGACGTGGCGGGGGCCAGCGAATTGCGGGACTTAAAACAGGCTTGGACAGATGCTTACCTGCGCACGCCGCATGGACAGCCTGTGCATTTGTGAGACGCGCATGGGTCAAGACCCATGTGACGGTTTGAGTATTTGGAAAAGGGTAAAGGGGGGGACGGCGCTATTCGGGGCGGTCTGGTCTGTTTGTCAGGCCTGCTTTTGCCAGAAACCGTTTGAGTTTTGCTTTCGGAGAGAACCCTTTTAACGTCATGATCCGTTTGCGTTTTCCCGCGAGGCGGTCGAATTCGTGGATGTCGATGATCCGTTCCGCGCAGCCGCAACCTTCGCCGGTTGCGACCTTGTCGAAGTAGAATTTCTCAAAGCTTTGCTCTTTGACGATCCTGCGGCCCATTGCGGTCTCCCTTTTAAGGCAGCCTAGCAGGTTTAGTCGTCCACGTCATCCATATCGGCTTGGCCGGAGAGGGTGCGGCGCACATGGCTCCAACTGAGGCCGATGCCAAGGACCGTCGCAAGTGCGCCTATGCCGAGCCAGATGTTCATGCTTTGATTGTCGAGCCGCAGGATTTCCAGATCGTAGAGCACCCACAAGAGTGCCCCGACGACCGCGAGCACAAGCACCATGCCCACCGTTCCGATGGACCGGAAAGTGGCCCGCAGGTAGATGATGTAGCCGATCAGCAGGAGCAATCCGACGAGGACCGCGATGGAGAGGTTGTCTGAGCCGTAGTCCTGCGCCCAGCGGACGTAGTTGTATTCGGTCGGGTTGAAGGATGCGGACAGCAGTCCGAATGCGGCAAGCCAACGCCAGATGAAACCCATTTTGCTCTCCCTCTCGTCCCGGGTGCGCCCCGTTTTGTCTCTGTTTTTCGCAAATCATGTGGTCTGTCCAGTGCTACCTCCCAAAATCGAGGTTTCGCCCGTGCGCCCCCGCCGCTATACGGGCGCGGGTTTGATTCACTTTTACAAAGGACCATCCATGGCCAATGTCGTCGTTGTCGGCGCCCAATGGGGCGATGAAGGAAAAGGCAAAATTGTAGACTGGCTGTCGGAGCGGGCTGATGTCATCGCCCGCTTTCAAGGCGGCCATAACGCCGGCCATACGCTTGTGATTGATGGCACTGTGTTCAAGCTGTCGCTGCTGCCCTCTGGGATCGTGCGCGGTGGCAAGCTGTCGGTCATTGGCAACGGTGTTGTGCTGGACCCTTGGCATCTGATTGAGGAAATCGACGGGCTGCGCGGGCAGGGGGTGACGATCACGCCTGAGACCTTGATGATTGCCGAGAATACCCCGCTGATCCTGCCTATTCATGGTGAATTGGACCGCGCCCGTGAGGCCCAAAATTCGGTTGCCAAAATCGGCACTACCGGCCGCGGTATCGGCCCTGCTTATGAGGACAAAGTTGGCCGCCGGTCGATCCGTGTGGCGGACCTGGCGGATGAGGCCACGTTGAAGCTGCGTGTGGATCGTGCGTTGGTGCACCACGATGCTTTGCGTCGTGGTTTGGGCCTTGATCCTGTGGACCGCGATGCGTTGATGGCCAAGCTGCAAGAGATTGCCCCGAAGGTGCTGGAATATGCGGCCCCCGTCTGGAAGGTATTGGACGAAAAGAGAAAATCCGGAAAGCGTATCTTGTTTGAAGGCGCCCAAGGTGCCTTGTTGGACATTGATTTCGGCACCTATCCTTTTGTCACATCTTCGAACGTGATTGCCGGTCAAGCGGCCACGGGCACGGGTGTTGGCCCAGGCGCGATAGACTTCGTTTTGGGGATCGTGAAGGCCTATACGACCCGTGTGGGCGAGGGCCCGTTTCCTGCCGAGTTGGACGATGCCGATGGGCAGCGTTTGGGTGAGCGTGGGCATGAGTTTGGCACCGTCACGGGACGCAAGCGGCGCTGTGGCTGGTTTGATGCGGTTTTGGTCCGTCAGACTTGCGCCACGAGCGGGGTAAATGGCATTGCTTTCACGAAACTCGATGTGCTCGACGGGTTTGAGACGTTGAAAATTTGTGTTGGATATCAACTGGATGGTGAGCGGTTGGACTATTTGCCGACTGCTGCCGACCATCAGGCCCGTTGCACCCCGATTTATGAGGAAATGCCGGGCTGGTCGCAATCCACCGAAGGCGCGCGGTCTTGGGCGGAGCTGCCTGCGGAGGCGATCAAATACGTGCGCCGTGTGGAAGAGTTGATTGGCTGTCCGGTTGCACTACTTTCTACCTCACCCGAGCGCGAAGATACCATTCTGGTGCGGGACCCTTTTGCTGACTAAGAGGCTGATATGGCTGAAAAATCAGGACTGTCCTACAAGGCGCGGCGGCGGTGGTCGCTGGTGCTTTTGCTGATTGGTTTACCGCTTTACATCGCGGCTGCGTGGTACATCACGGGGCGGATGGAGCGGCCATCGTTCTGGATTGAAGTGCTGGTTTATGTGGCGCTTGGGATCGTCTGGGCGCTGCCGTTCAAGGCGGTGTTCAAGGGGATCGGGCAGGCGGATCCGGACGCTTGAAGCGCGGTGAAAGTGGCTGTGCACAACCCGTACACAAGCCGTACACAACCTGTACACTGAACGTGCACTGAAATTGCAGAGCCTTGAGGGCAGGTGGGGCCTGGCTTTTGGGTTGATATTGGTGTTCAGACGCTAGGGCCGGAGGTTTGCGCTTTGCGTGGCGAATGTCTGGTTTGAAGCCAATCCGACCGATGCTGCAATCTGTACCGACGTCTGCTATCAGAGGTGGATGAAAACAGTACACAATCGTTGTGCCTTTTGATGGAGAAAGTATGGATCTTCGAACGTTTTTGATGCCCGTCATTGTGCTCGTGATTTGGACTTTAGTTGTTTGGGTGTGGATGTATTCCACCCGTATTCCGGCGATGATTAAGGCAAATGTGGACCCTCAGCAGGCCGTAAATCCACGGGGTGGGTGGCGTGACGCATTGCCTAAACATGTCAATTGGGTATCAGATAACTACAACCACCTGCATGAACAGCCGACCGTATTTTACGCGCTTATGATTGTACTCGCCATTATCGAAAGAAGCTCGTCGGTTGCGTTGATCTTTGCATGGCTTTACGTTGGTTTGCGTATTGCACACTCACTTTCTCAGATCATCGGTAACCGGGTCATCCTGCGGTTCGGGCTGTTCTTTTCATCGAGTATATCACTCATAGCACTCGCATTTTGCGCAATCGTCTGATCCCTTGATGCTGGGGTGAAAGCTATTTTGTCCTGCTAAGCAGCCTTCCGAAGCCAAGTCCGGCGCTGCGTTTTGGCGAATGACTGCAAAGTGGCTGGAGCAGACGCCGCTACTGAACGATTTGAACACCAGTCCCATGCTTGATAAAACGCAAAAATGCGAAAGTACGTCGTTTATTATTGGTTGCTTGTGGTGGCAGGAATTGTGATTTCCGTTGCCTTGTCCAGTCTGATCCACTCTGTTCTGGACAAGCCGCGAGGTGTCCCTTTGGCCAGTCTAGGTATAGCCGGAACCATAACCCAAATTGGGTTGATGGTATTTCCGCTGCTTTTTGCTCCTATTCTTTGCAGCTTTGCATTTCATGGCGGCAAACGGCGCGAACCTACCAAGAAAGAGCTTCGATACCTCATCGCGACGGTCGCCAGCACCGCTTTTATACTTTGGTTGATTCATTTCGCGGCAAGTGGAGCATGGTTTGGGGTACTCCAAGGCGGTGTTTGGTTCGTTATCGCTTATATTCTGGGGCCACCGATAGTCGCGACGGTAGCTTTTGGGACTCTGTTTCCGTTAGGAAATCGGCTCATTGCGTTGCGTTTAGAAAGATAACAGAGAGACCCACGAACGGTAGCTAAGTCCGCATTGTGCATGTTGACGCCCAAGCTTTGAGCGGCGTTCGGGCCTTCAGGCTTTCGGTACGATTTGATTGGTGGAGTATCT
>CAZWSE010000087.1:0-10540 GCA_964636575.1 uncultured Sulfitobacter sp.
TCACAGTCGCATTCGAATAATCAGCATTCAGGTCGTACAAAGGGGCAGCAGGCATGTGCGCATCTCCTGTATAACGTGTGTCTGGCCTCAATAGGGTTCGTGCAGGGACGGCGTTCTGCCGCTACTGTCCCGAGCCTGAGCCTTTGCCCGAGAAAACCTCTTGCTTGTTCGTGTCGTGGACCAATGCGGCAAAAGTCTGACTTAACAATGAAGCAATCGCCTTAATGCCCGCCCCAGACCCCGGAACGGCCTTGAGAACAGCGAGAATCTGCCAAACCATTGGTTTTTTGGTGTATTTTCGCACATTTCCCAGGCTAAGCTGGTTCTCGCCAACCCCTGCCAAGCCCCGTTCAAGGGGAAAAATATGGAAAATGTTGCGTAGTTTTTCGACGTGATATGCCGTCGAAACAGCCTGCCTTAACCGGCATTCATGTGGTTGCCTTTACGCAAGCCACCAGCGACGTAAAGCGCCGCGTGTCAATTTGAAGTATAGACCTAGCGGGTTGCGGCAACCGTTCCGTCTGCGATCCAGTCGTCCAAGATCGCAAGGGCTGCATCTGCGAAGGCCTGATCGTTGATGTGACAGTCCAACATGCTCAGCTGCGCAGGTGCTTTGATCGCCTTGCCCATTTCATCGACCATTGCCGCCAGTCCTTCGGGATCATGGGCGGGCCCGCCCTCTTTGTCCCATTCTTCTACCCCTTGAGTGGGCATAAGCACATGCACCGGCCCTTTGGCCTGTGCCAAGCGGTCCGCCATGTCGCGTACCAAGGCCCGTCGTTCATCGGGCATAAGCACCGCAGATTGTATAAGCCGGTTGTGGACGTGAAATTCACGGTCCGCATAGGCCGCAGGGATGTCCTGCCAGCCTGCAAAGTCGATCAGATCGGCGCACCCCGGCGCCACGATCTGCGGTATGCCCTTGGCCCCTGCATTGGTCAGCCTATCGGGGCCTGCGTTGACGACCGAATTGACCATCAGATTGCTCAGTTCCTGCTGAGTGAAGTCCATGACGGCGGCAAAGTAGCCCTGCCGTGCCAAGGCCTCAAACGCCATGCCGCCCATGCCTGTGGCGTGAAACACGGCGACTTCAAACCCGCGCTCCTGTAACGGATCGCGCAAGTGCGTCATGTAGCGCAGGCACGATGAGCCAAGGCTTGTCATGCCGATCACGGGCCGGTCCGCTTTGGGAGGCTCTACCGCTTTGGCCGCCCCTAGGACTGCCCCTGCTGCTTGTGACAGCGATGACTTACAAACCGAGTTCAGCCCGTAAAGCCCGCCTGCCCAGAGGATCATTTGAATGTCAGGGCTAAGCCGGTCTGCGGGAATAATCGGCGAGAATGACACCGTTGAGACCACATATTTTGGCACCCCCATTGGCAGGGCCTGCGCACAATCAAGCGCCAGATCAGTACCCATCGTGCCGCCCAAGGCCAGCATCGCATCAATCTTGCCCTCTGCATGAAGCTGCGTTGTCAGCGCGCTGGCCCCGCGTGCCATGATCTGCATCGCCGTGTTTTCATCACCGCTGTCGATGGCCGCTTGGATAGAAGACCCGCCTGCCTCGGCCACTTGGTGTTTGGAGATGTCCGTGGGTTTGGACGGATCGCCCAAGACGCTGACATCCATCGACAAAACCTTGCCGCCCTGCCCTGTGATGCAGTCGCAGATGTAGTGCAGTTCTTCGTCTTTGGTGTCGTAGGTGCCGATCACAAGAATGGTTTTGGTCATATGCTTTGCTTTCTTATGTCCCGCCTTGGGTCGGATGGATGTCTGTGTCCGGGTTTCGCGGTGGATTGCGGTATTCGCGGATCAGGGTGCGGATGTGCATGGCGATGACCAGCAGGATCAGCGCAAACAGGATCATCGCGATGGGTCGGTCGATCATATCCAGCGGGGTTTTGACCCGTGGCATCGACGAGCGCAGTTTGACCTCCATGATCCCGCCCAAGACCATCCCTAGAATGATCGGCACCAAGGGCAGGTTCAACCGTTTCAGGATCAGCCCGAACACCCCGAAGACCGCCGCAATGGCGCAGTCGGTGATGGAGTTGCGCAGGCTGTAGACCCCCACGAAGCTGAGCAGCAGGATCATCACCCCAACCAGCCGCGTCGGCACTTGGATGATCCGTGTCAGGATGTTGGTGGAGAACAGCAGAAAGATCAGAACCATGACGTTCAGAACCAAGAGCGCCAGATAAAGCGCCATCACAAAGTCCATCTGGTTTTGGAACAGCTGCGGCCCCGGTATGACGTTGTGCACATAAAAGACCGACAGCATCATCGCGGTCAGGGCCTCGCCCGGGATGCCCAGCGCCAAAAGCGGGATCATCGCTGCAGCCGGCACCGCGTTGTTTGCGGCCTCGGACGCGATCAGCCCTTCGGGCGCGCCTTTGCCAAAGAGTTCAGGCGTTTTGGATGTTTTCTGGGCGTAGGTATAGGCCATGAATTGCGCTGTAAATTCGCCTACGCCGGGGATCATGCCCATGATGACCCCGAACCCCGCCGCAACAGACGCCACCCGTTTATAAAGCCATAACTCTTTCAGCCCCGAAAACACCGAGCCTGTGACGGGGGTGGTCTCCGGGCTTTCATCGGGTTCGCTCAGAAGCAAAAACGCCTGAGACAGCGCGAAAAGCCCTAGCACCACCACGATCAGATCAACCCCTGAGGTCAGCCATGTTTGATCAAAAGTAAAGCGGCGGGTGTAATTGACGGGCTCTAGCCCGACGGTGTGTAGCAATATCCCGAAGGCCGCCAGCATGCCTGCTGCGAAGGTCTGCCCGCGATGGGCCAGCACCACCAGAATGACGCCCAAAAGTGCAGCCAGAAAGATTTCCCGCGATCCGAACATGGGTGCGATTTTGGCGAGCAAGGGCGACAGTGCAATCAGCGCCACGATGGATATGATCCCCCCCGCGAAGGAGGCCGAATAGGCCAATGCCACCGCCCGCTTGGCATCGCCCTGTTGCGTCATCGGGTAGCCGTCATAGGTGGTCAGCGCGTTCACCGCTGTGCCTGGTGTGTTCAAAAGCACCGCTGGCAAGGCCCCGCCGTACATCGACGACCCGTAGATCCCCAACAGCATCGTCAGCCCCACAAGTGGCGGCAGGGCGAAGGTTGCGGGCAGAAGGATTGCGATGGCAACAGCCGCCCCGACCCCGGGGATGGCTCCGATGATTACACCGCCGATGGACCCCACCAGCAGGGCTGCGATGATCTGCCAATCCATGAGAAGGGTCGCGCCTGCGAGAAGGATGTCCATGCCTGCGATCCCTCTAGAGATAGGTCAAAAAGAAGCTGCGAAGCGCATTGGGCAGATATTCATAGATCGCCCCGCCCGGAATTTTGACCTGCAAGAACCCTTTGAACACGATCACAATCACGATCCCCAAAAGCACCAGTGATCCGAGCACTTTGAGCGATCTGTACCCTGCCCGCAAACCAAGCAGCAGCGCGAAGGTCATGGTCATCGGCAGATATCCAAGTTGGGGCACCAGATAGACATAGGCCATGAACCAGCCCGCGTATTCGAGCGATCGTACCCAAGCCCAGATCTCTGCCCAGCGTCCGACCAGTCGTGGCGACAGGAAGGAGGACAGCAGATGGAGGCTTGCAAAGAAGGTCATCGCAATAACCGCAACGGTTGGCCAGAACGCAGGTTGCGAAAAGGTTTTGCCGCCTGATTTCCAAGGTGCCTGTGTGCCAAGCTGGCTGAGCAGGAACACCGACAGGATCAGGAAAGCCCATGCGAACACAATGTCACCGGGACGCCTGTAGCGTTTGAACAGCTCTTGTAGGTTTTTGATGCGGGTCATGGGGCTTGGCCTGTCAGCAAAGCGGAATGACTGCGCGGCACTGGCATAATGCAGTGCCGCGCAGAGTTAAGCGTTTATTCGAGCGTCGCGTTGATTTTGCCAAGCGTCTCGATATCGGCTTCGATCATGGCGTTCGCATCTTCGGCGGACTGCCAGTAGACCAATGCACCCGTATCGGCTGCAAGCTGCTGGGCCCGATCAGAGGCCATCGTCTTTTCAGCAACCGCGATGATCTTGGCGCGCACATCCGCAGGTGTGTCTTTGTGCACAAAGAGACCGTTCCAAAGCGAGATGTTCAGTTCTGGCACAAGCTCACCCACGGTGGGTGTGTCCGGTGTCAGCGAAATCCGTTCCCCGCCCACAGAGGCCAAGACTTTCACATCGTCCAAGCACGGCAAGACCAGTTGCAAGGTGGTGTTCATCACATCCACATCGCCCGAGGCCAGCGTGTTACAATCCAGCGCGTCAAAAGCCGCGTCGGAGGCGTATGAAAAGCCCATGTTCTTGGCCAAGGCCAATGTGACTTTTGTCGGCACCAGTGGCGCACCGAAGTGGCCAAGCACGACGTCGTTCGATTTTGCATGCTCTGCCAGACCGGCCATGTCATCATAAGGCGCGTCCCCGCCTGCCACGATCACGAAGGGATAGGTCAGGAAGGTGCCCAAAGGCTCAAACGGGTTCGGGGACAGCTCTGGGATGCCGATGTTGGGGCCAACAACCGGAACCGCGATGATGAAGGACCCGATGGTGTAGCCATCTGCGGCCGCTGTGGCCACTTCAACCGCACCGGGGAACGGGCCGCCGCCACCGCCGGGTTTGTTCACCACGGCTGCGGGCACACCGTACTCGGCTTGGAAATCTTCGGCGATCATGCGCGTCAGGACGTCTTCCAGATCACCCGGAGGCCACGGAACAACAAAGGACACCGGCTTTTCCGGGTATTCGGCAAAGCTGGCAGTTGGCAGCGCGAAAGAGGCCGCAGTGACCCCTGCTGCCAGAACGGCATTGGTTAGAAACTTCATTCGTATTCTCCCTGTCTGGAGTGCGTGACCGATCGTTGAAGCAGTCGGTTCACTATTGTTACCATTTGGTTCAAATAGATTGCACTGGCGGTTTTCTTATGTCAACAATTGAAACCAAGACATGCGACCGAACCGCGAAAAACGAGGCCATTTTAAGCACGTGCCAAAGACAACCATGAACACAGTCGACAAAGCGCTTTCGCTCTTGCGGTATTTTTCCCCGCAAGTTCCAGAGCTTGGCCTGTCTGAACTGGCCCGTTTGTCGGACGTGGACAAAACCACCACCCTGCGTTGCATGACCGCGCTTGAGCGCAATGGTTTCGTTGAACAAGACGAGGTGACCCGCAAGTACCGAATCGGATTGGCCCCCATGGGTCTGGCCCAAATCCGCGAACACAGCTTTCCTGTGCAATCCGTCGTTGCACCCTATCTGGAGCGCATGGCCCAAACCCTGGGCGAGACGACCCACGGTACACTGGTGATTGGCGATGACCCTGTGACGACCGCTATCTATGAGCCTGACCGCGCATTGTTTGTGCATATCCAGCCGACCTTGGTTCTGCCGTGGCACGCCACTGCGTCGGGCATCGCCATCGCGGCCTTCCTGCCCGAGCCGCGCCAAAGCGCGCTTATGAAGCGTCTCGACTTTCAATCCTTCACCCAAAACACGCAGACCGGCAAAGCCGCGTTTCTGGAGGCCATGCAAGCCTGTCGCACTGAGGGGTTGGCCCGCGCTTTATCTACGTATGAAGATGAAGTCATCGGCACCGCCGCCCCGATTTTTGGCCCCTCAGGCAATCCTATCGGGTCCATCGCCGTGGCCGCCGTGACCCAGCGCATGACCCCCGATCTTCAATCCCGCATCGACGCCGAGCTGAAAGACGCGGCACATCACATCACACATGAGCTTGGCGGCGCTGCCCCGAGCATCGCAGCCCAGTAACAAGGATACACCACATGCTTCAGACCAACTTTCTGAAAGAGAACAACGCCCGTCATATGTGGCATCCGATGGCGCATCCTGCCGATTCAATGGCCAACCCGCCCAGCATCATTACCAGTGCCGAAGGTGTGCGTATCCGCGATGTCGACGGGCATGAAACCATCGATGCGGTGGGTGGTCTGTGGAACGTGAACCTTGGGTATTCCTGTGATCCTGTTAAAGCCGCGATTGCTGCCCAGCTTGACGCTTTGCCCTACTATTCGACCTTCCGTGGCACGACCAACGATCAGGTGGTTGAGCTCAGCTATATGCTGCAGGAATTCTTCGCCCCCGAAGACCTGACCCGCGCCTTTTTCACATCCGGTGGGTCCGACAGCATTGAGATCTGCCTGCGTCTGGCGCGCCAGTACCACAAGCTGCGCGGCGATGCCGGTCGCGTCAAATACCTGTCTTTGAAAAAGGGTTATCACGGCACCCATACGGGCGGCGCGTCGGTCAACGGCAACGCGAACTTCCGCGCGCAGTACGAGCCTTTGATGCAGGGCTGTTTTCATATCCCTGCCCCTTACACCTACCGCAACCCGTTCAACGAAAGTGACCCTGCCAAGCTGGCGCAACTGTGCTTGAACGCTTTGGAAGATGAGATTGCTTTTCAGGGTGCGGGCACCATCGCTGCCTTTGTGATGGAGCCTGTCTTGGGCGCGGGCGGTGTTATCCCGCCGCACGAAAGCTTCATGCCCGGGGTGCGCGAGATTTGTACCCGTCATGGTATTTTGCTGATTGCAGATGAGGTCATCACCGCCTTTGGCCGCACCGGAAGCTGGACCGGATCACGCCATTGGGGCGTGAAGCCTGATCTGATGGCGACCGCCAAAGCCATAACCAACGGCTACTTCCCTTTTGGTGCCGCCATGATCGCGAGCCACGTCGCCGAGGTGTTCGAGAGCAACAAAGACGCAGGCGGCATGATCGGGTCGGGCTATACCTATTCCGGCCATCCCGTCGGTGCTGCGGCTGCGGTGGCCTGCCTGAAGCAAACGCTTGAGATGGATGTGCCTGTGAACGCGGCTGCGCGTGGCACCCAAATTCACAAAGGGCTGCTGGCCCTAGCTGAAAAGCACGAGATCATCGGAGATGTGCGTGGCGGGCATGGCTTGATGTCCGCCCTAGAGCTTGTGTCCGACAAAAAGACCAAAGCCCCGATCGACAAGGCAACGGGCCAGAAGGTGCAGGAAGTCGCCTACCAAAACGGCGTTATGGTGCGGGTGTCCGGCCCGAACATCATCCTGTCCCCGCCCCTGATCGTGACCGAGAAAGATGTGGATGACATCTGTGCCGGTCTGGATGCGGGGCTGTCGGCGGTCTAGGGCGACCGCTACTGCTTATCCTTCGCGGCGGGGTCCTCTGGCAGGATTTCTTGAGCGGCCTGCGTGGCGGCAGCTGAAATTGCGGCCTTGTCTTCTTCGGTCAGGTCAGCCCCGTCCATCGACGGCAAAGCGACGCGGACCTCGCGGCGGGCGAACTCTAGCCCGTTGGCCTCAAATTCGGCGTTCACGCGGTTGAAGATTTCCTTGCGCAGGGTGAACTGCGTGCCGGGTTTGGCCATGAACTTGCCGCGAAACACCATGCCGATGTCGTCGATTTCCAGCATCCCTTGGGATTTGAACGGCTGTAGGAAGTCGTCCTTGAACTCGGGCACTTGCAAAAGGTCCTGACCGATCTTTTTGAATATCTTTTTGACCTTGTTCGGGTCTGTGCCAAACGGCACCGTGAAGCGCAGTTTCATGATCACCCAGTCGCGCGAATAGTTGGTGATCTTGGGGATTTCGCCGTAAGGGATCGTGTGCACCGGCCCCTTGT
Source organism: uncultured Sulfitobacter sp. (assembly GCA_964636575.1). GTDB lineage: Bacteria > Pseudomonadota > Alphaproteobacteria > Rhodobacterales > Rhodobacteraceae > CAZWSE01. Next base: position 7,644 of record CAZWSE010000087.1, read on the forward strand.
GATGGCGCAGTTGCATCGACCGGATCGAGATTTTCTCAACCGTGCCCATGGTGCCTTCGACGGTGACATATTCGCCCGTGCGAAAGGCGTCATCGATCAGGAAGAAGATGCCTGACACCACGTCTGTGACCAGCTTTTGCGCGCCAAAGCCGATGGCCAAGCCGACGATACCAGCACCAGCGAGCAGTGGGGTTGTGTCGATCCCTACGTTGCCCAACCCGAGCAACAGAAAGACCACGATGATGGTTGCGCGGCAGACGCCCAAGATCAGCGGCAGGACTGTCGACAGGCGCGATCCACCTGCCCCGCCGCCGTCGCCACCGACCTCTTGCGCGTCGGGGTCATAGCCCGCAGCCGTTTGTTCCGCTGCCAGCTTGCGGTTGATGTAAAGCGAGACCAGTTCATAGAGCAGATAGCCGATGGACATGATGATGAGGAACTCCATCATCGCCGCGGCAAGGCGCGGGCCAACGCCTGCGGTGGCGATACTTTCGGGGGACATACCCCAGAAATTCGCGATGCTTAGGATGACTATTCCGAAGACGATGACGCGCCCGATGCGAATGTAAGACCGCTTGGCCGCCAGATGCGCTCGCTCCGCGACGGGGCCTTCACCGGTCATGGGCGGTGCAAAGTGGCGGACCACCCCACGGATCATCGTGTCCATTGCCGGCGCAAAGAGAAGCAAGATCATCGTTTTGTACTGCGGCACAGTGGCCAGAAGTTGGAAGTTTCCATAGCTAGCGACGACATTGACCAGCCACCAGACCGCGAAGATCACGGCGATGGCAAAGTAGGGATAGGATCGCGCAATGCGGTCCTCGGTCGGGCTGACGTCGGGGTCACTGCCGCGCATCATGGTGATGCAGCCTTCGCGGTAGGTCCACATCACCCATGCCAGATAGACATGCAAAAACGTATTGAGCCAGAACAGCAGCCGCGTTTCCACGTTGGACACATCGTGTTGGAGATTGAAGGCTGCAATCGCGCCCGTGAACCCAAGTGCAAGGGCCAAGAAAAAGTTATGTTTGCACAACCCTTTGGCTGTCGGGGTGTCGACGTTCAAAAGTCTGTATTCTGGATTTTGAGGCGCGAACATAAAGAACGCCATGGCGAGCATCACCCGTGGAAACGCAATCAGATAAGTCACGATCAGATCGGCAATAGCTGCGATGTTGTCTGGCAAAATGATTGCACTTACCGCGCGGGCAACGATGAAAAAGATCACAACAGATACCACTTGCGTGGTCAGCCGTTGTGCCAGCAACTGCCAGACTTCGCGCAGTTGCATATTGTCTGGATCAGCAGGCGGCAGGATGCGCCAGTTCTGGGTCGCACGCCGGAACGCGATTTCGGCCAATGCCCCCGCCCCGAAGACAACAATCAGATACCCGAACATCTGGATCAGCCCGACAAAGCCGCCGATCCTCTCATAGAAGTTTGAAAACGCGCGGCCTTGTTCGCTGACCATAAACGGGACACGCCGCACCGATTTGGCGACGTTTTCACCAACGCCAGTCGTCGAGTGATAGAACAGATCCGACAGCCCGACCCCGCTTTCTGCATCGCTGGTGTCGATCTGGGTATTCAACTGGTCGAGCAGGAGTGACCTGACTTCGCTGTCAGACAGGCGCGAGATCAGGGCATTTGCGGCCTCGGGCGTTAAGGGGTCCGGCAGGCTTGGGGTGGCCTCCACGGGTGTGGTCCCACCGATTGACATCTGCGCACTGGCGCCTGTGGCGCTGATAAATGCGACGATCAGCAGAGCTGCCAGATGTCCTAGAATACGCATGAGATGCCCCCGAATAGTCCGCGGCACGCAGCGTGGAAGGATTCACCCTCAGGTTCAATACTTAAATCGGATTTGTCCCCACCTGATTGCGTGGTCCCGCCGCACGCGCAGTCCAGAAAATGACGCCGAGCACGACGACGGCCCCCCCAACATTGGCGAGCGTTGCCAAAGGCCAATAGGCCCCGACGGCCCCCAGAACGAGCAAAGGCGCTGTTACCAACCCGATCGGTCCTTCCGCATACCACTGGATCAGCGCATTGGTGGCATAGATGCCAAACAGCGCAAAAAACCCGATCTGTGCGACCTCAAGGAAATCGCCCGAGATCAGCGGCGTATAGGCAAAAAGCAGCGGCACGATGTAGAGGCCCTTTGCGATTTTCCAGCTTTCAAACCCTGTCGCCATGGGCCGAGACCCCGCGATGCCTGCCGCCACGAAGGCCGCCAGACAGACCGGAGGGGTCACATTGGAATCCTGACTGAGCCAGAAGATGATCAGGTGCGCGGTCAGCAGAAAGGTCGTTTGCAAGGACGCGTCGACCATAACAGGCCGGATGGTCACGGCGATTTCGAAGGGGATGTTGCGCACCAGCTCCCAGGCTTCGGCTTTGGTCATGCCTTCGGCCACTTGGGCAGCGAGCGGATGATCCACCAGAAAGAACAGCGCCGAATGGCTTGGGTCACTGACCCCTGTGATCAACTGTTCCACAATCACACCATCGGCCATCAATCCTGCCAAAGCAGGTGCGGTCAGGATGGCGAGGATAATATAAGCCGCCGTTACAGGCAGCCCCATCCCAAGCACCAAAGACGCAATCGCAATCAACACAATCGCCAGCGCCAAGGACCCTTGTGACCACTGTGCAATCATCAATGAGAACCCGTTGCCGACCCCGCTGGTGACAATCGCGTTGTTCATGATCCCGATGGCAGTCAGCAAAATGGCGGTCATGATCGCCGACCGGATGCCCGTGATCAACGCCTCTGCAATGCGCGTTGGGCCCATGTTGACCGGTTTGAACATGCCGCTTCGGTCGATCCGCGCCAGCAGGCTTGTCGCCCAAGAGGTCAGCACCAAGGCCACAATCGCCCAGCAGGCCGCATAGGA
>CAZWSE010000087.1:10640-13980 GCA_964636575.1 uncultured Sulfitobacter sp.
CCCCGTCACAGCCAAGGAGCGTGCATAAAGATCGGATTCCGCACTTGCGACCCAAAGGGCAGCCGCTGCAATTGAAAGCCCGTAGGTGACATCAATGGCCCAGGCCCAAGCCGTGTTGGACCGTGCCCCCCAAGGGCTGAGTGTGACCGCGGCCAAAAAGGCAAACCCCGCGAAATGGATCGCGTTTTGCCAAAGCCCGGGCTCGGTCAGGTAGACGTTTGTGGCGACGTGCCAAAGCGCGAACACCAGCGCGAAGCCTGCAATGATGTAGTGCGGCCCAAACCCGCCTCTTGGTACCGACAGCAAATCGCTGCGGGACAGTTGTGTTGTGTCTTCTACCTGTGTCATCGCCCCACCCCTTTGACGTGAAAAGGGACGCCAGACGGGCGCCCCTTTGCAGTTTTAACGCTGATCAGTTGGCGATCAGGTTCGCTGGAATATCCAAGCCGACTTCTTTGTAGTAGCGCGCCGCACCGGGGTGCAGAGGTGCTGGCAGACCAGCCATGGCCTTTTCAACGGCCATCGCTTTGGTCGCGGGGTGGATCGCCTGCAAGAAAGGCAGGTTTTCGTACATGGTCTTGGTCAGCAGATAGACGTGTTCTTCATCGACGCTGGCGTTCACGGCCAGAAAGTTTGGCTGCGCGATAGTGTTCACGTCCTTGGCCTGCCCGGGGTACGTGCCTGCTGCGATTGTATATGGAACCCAAAGGTTGCGGCCACCATCCATTGCGCCCGCTTGATCGGCGGTCACGTCCAGAATGGTGAATTTGCCTTCGTTTGAGGCCATCAGCTTGGTGATCGCACCTGTGGGTGGACCCGATGGAATACCTGCGGCCACGGCTTGTCCGTTGGCCAGCGCATCAGCTGTCGGGCCGTAGCCTGCGTCAACCAATGTGAAGTCTTCCAGCGTCAGACCAAGCCCCGACAGGAGCACTTTGTTTGATCCGATGGTGCCTGAGTTTTGACGCCCCATGCCAACGGACATGCCCTTAACGGACATCAAGTCCTCAACCGTGCCTGTCGTTGCCTTGTCGGCAGCCATGACGAATTGTTCAACGTTTTGCCAAAGCATGGTGACCGAGCGCAGGTTTTCCTGTGGCTCGCTTACAGGGCCGGTGCCTGTCACAGCATAAGACCCGAAGAGACCTTGTAAAATGGCGAAATCAGCGGTGCCTGCGGACAGGGCCTGCACGTTTGCGCCCGAACCAGCGGAGTTCACGGCCGTCAGCGAGAACTTCTGCTTGGGCAGCAGTTTCACTTTCGACAATGTGGAAATGGCAGTGCCAACCGGATGATAAGTGCCGCCGGTAGAGGCTGTGCTAAGCACATAGTCTTCGCCTTCTGCAAAAGCTGCGCCGGACGTGACAAGGCTGGCACCCAATGCGAGTGCTTTCAAAAATTTCATGGTGTTCCTCCCAGAATCTGAAGCCGAAATGGCTTGGCTCGTTCATGGGGGATGCGCAAAACCGGCGATATGAAACAAAACGCAGGTTACCCGAAAAATGGCCTGCGGGTTTCCGCATAAGGCGTCACGGCTTCAGCAAGGCGTCCTTATCAAGGCCCAGTTTGACGATCTTTTCGTTAAGCGTGCGCCGACCGATACCCAAGGTCGCAGCCACGTCATCCATGCGCCCGCCCTGTTCCTGGATCGCACGACCAATCAATTCCCGCTCAAACGAGGCCACGGCTTCGCGCAGGGTTCCCGGAAAGGTCTGCGACGGAGTTTGACGGTCGATGGCTTGCCGCACCGACCCGCCGCCGCGCCGTTCTGCCAGAATGCGCCGCTCTGCCACGCCTTGCAGTTCGCGCACGTTGCCAGGCCATTCATGGGCCATAAGCGCCGAGATATCATCGTTGGTCAGCTTGGGTGCGGCCTGTTCGTAAAGCTTGCTAAAGTGGTCCGAGTAATGCCGAAACAACAACAGCACATCATCGCCGCGCTGCGCGAGACTGGGCAGTTCGATCACAAGCGTATTCAGCCGGTACATCAGGTCTTCGCGGAAGGTGCCCTGATCGACCTGCTGTTCGATCTGACCTGTCGCGGCACTGATCACGCGCAGGTCGACCGATTGCATCTGAGACTCTCCGATGCGTTGGTATTGCTTGGTCTCAATCGCACGAATGAACTTCGCTTGGGTCTCAAGCGGCATTGATCCAAGCTCATCCAGAAACAGGGTGCCGCCGCTGGCCGCACTCATGATGCCACTGGGGTTTTGGGTGGTGCCAAAGACGGTTTCTTCAAAACGGTCGGGCGGGATGGCTGCGCAGTTGACAGGGACAAAAGGGGCCAGCCTGCGCGCGCCCAAATCATGCAAGGCCCGCGCGACCAGCTCTTTTCCGGTCCCCGTGTCACCAAGGATCATGACGTTGGTTTTGCTTTGCGCGAAATCAAACACCAGATCGCGGACAGCCACGATTTGATCGTTGGTTCCGATCAAAAGGCGTTCCAGATCGGTCAGTTCTGCCAGCCGGTCCTGCAACAGATCGGTGTTGTCCATCAACTGCTTCATGCGGATCGCGTTTTTGAGAATGCCGAGCAAACGACGCGGCTCAAACGGCTTTTCGACAAAGCTGTAAGCCCCTTCCTGAAGCGCGTTGACCGCCATTGGAATATCCCCATGTGCCGAAATCAAAATAACCGGCACGCGGCTGGCATCACGCACTTTTTGCTGAAACTCCAACCCGTCCATTTCGGGCATGCGCACGTCGCTGAGAATAACATCAGGGCCATAGCTGTTCAAAAGTGCCAAACCTTCGGCTGCACTTTTGGCGACCTGCGTGTCATGGCCTGCACTGTCCAGCAAATGCGCCAGCGACACCCGCATTTCGTGATCATCGTCGACAATCAAAACCCGTGCTTTGTTCATGTCGTGTCTCCGGCCCGCTCAAGCGGCAATGTGATAATAAATTCAGCCCCTTGCGACACGGAGCCAAGGTGCAGATCGCCCCCGTGGTCCTTGATAATCTCCGTCGCAATCGCCAGCCCCAAGCCCATCCCAACACCTGACGGCTTGGTGCTGAAGAACGGTTCTTGAAGCTCGGACAGGCTGGTGCCCGCGGTGCCAGGGCCATTGTCTGCCACGCGGATTTCAACCGATGCAGGGCCAGTGGTGACCCCGATCCTTATTTGGGGATCATCGGTATATTCCATCGCTTGCATCGCGTTCTTGAGCAGATTGGTGAAGACCTGCTCAAGCTGGACCTTATGGGCATGAAGTAAGACGGGTGTATCAATTGGTGTGCTGTACAAAGCAATCTTGGCCGCTGCAATTTCCGGTGCCAGTAGCTTGACGGTGTCATCCAAGACCGTGCCCAGATCTACAGTCGCCTTCGGCTCTTC
>CAZWSE010000088.1:0-10924 GCA_964636575.1 uncultured Sulfitobacter sp.
AAATTCAACCTTAACATAGTTTTAGGTCGCAAGAAAACGACTGAGTAGAAAGCATTTGTTAAACTGAGCGCATTAGAGCGTTGCACACAAGCGGTCGATAGGTCCGCGCCAAACGCAACACTTTATGGCTACAGGCTGACATATGACAGACTCCCCGCAATGCTTCACGCTTCCTGAAAAACCGGCGGCAAAAGATCTCAATGATCTTACAGCTTTTCTAAGGGATCAGGCCCAGTCTGCCGTCCAAATTGATGCCGCTCACACGACGATGATCCCGGCACAGTGTCTTCAAATCCTTCTCAGTGCCGAACAAACATGGGCCGCCGCTGGATTGGGATTTGAAATGATCAATCTCTCGGACAGTTGCCGCGATGATCTTGGGTTGTTTGGTTTGTCTTCTGTACATTTTTTGAATGAGGTTCATCCGTGAAAATCTTGGCGATCGACGATTCCCGCACCATTCGAGAACTGCTGCGACACACACTTGAGAAAGTGGGTTTCGAATATCACTGCGCCGTGGATGGGCGTGACGGCGTTGACATGTACGCAGAGGTGGCACCGGATGTGGTGATCACAGATATCAATATGCCCAACCTTGATGGGTTCGGTGTGATAGATGAACTGCGCGGCGATGGCATTGCATCAACGGTTCCAATTCTGGTTTTGACTACTGAAAGTTCGGATGAGCTGAAGTCAAAGGCGCGTGGGGCCGGGGCAACCGGCTGGATTGTGAAGCCCTTTGATGATGCCTCGTTGATCTCGGTGCTGCGCCGCGTCACAGGGCACGCGTGCTGATATGAGCGATGGCCCCAATATCCGCGACATGTTCTTTGAGGAGTGTGTTGAACTCCTTGAAGCGCTCGATGAAGGTCTGACCGCGATCAACGATGGCGCGCATGACCCCGACACGGTCAACGCTGTGTTTCGTGCTGTGCATTCGATCAAAGGTGGGGCCGGCGCCTTCGGGCTCGATGACCTTGTAGGCTTTGCACATACCTTTGAAACGCTCTTCGATGATGTGCGGTCTGGTCGTTTGAATTTTGACCCGACGTTGATCCAACTGTTGTTCCGCGCAGGCGATTTCCTGAACGATCTGGTGGCTGCCAGTCGCGACGAAATCGAACCGGATCATGAAACCCGTCAAAGTCTGATCGGTGAATTGTCCGGCTATCTAGCCGAAGGGCACGATGAACCCGAAGAAGAGATTGTGTTTGAGGCGATGACCCTCGATCTGCCTGATCTTGATGGGCCACCTTTGCAAGATATGGCCGTCTTTCGGATCACATTGAAGCCGCACAAGGCAATGCTGAAAAACGGGCATGAGCCCCTGTTTCTGATCAAGGCGCTTGAAGATCTTGGCACGGTTTCTGTGGATATCGATCTTAGTGAACTGCCTGAATTTTCCGAGATCGATGTGGAAGATTCCTATCTTGGATGGACCGTTGAGCTGACCACCGAAAAGAACCGAATGGCAATCGATGAGGTGTTCGAGTTTGTGGATGGCCTTTGCGAATTGTCCATCGAAGAGCTTACTGAAACCCAAGAGCCAGAACCTGAGCCGGTCGAAACTGTAGAAGCAACCGCCCCTGTTGCGCTGCCCGGGAAGGACGTCGCGGAAACCAAAGAACCCAAGGCGAAAGAACCAGCCAACAGCGGGCCCAAGCCAACGCTGCGTGTTGATCTTGAACGGGTTGACCGGCTGATCAACACAGTGGGCGAATTGATCATCAACCAAGCCATGTTGTCCCAACGGGTCTCGGAAGTCGAAACTGCCGACATGACGGAAATTCTGGGCGAGCTTGATGATTACAAATTGCTCGCGCGGGATATCCAAGAAGCGGTCATGGCCATTCGCGCACAATCGGTGAAACCCTTGTTCCAGCGCATGGCGCGGATCGTACGCGAAGCGTCCCATGCCACTGCCAAACCAGCACGCTTGGTGATGGTCGGTGAATCGACTGAAGTCGACAAAACGATCATTGAGAAACTGGCGGACCCGCTTACGCACATGATCCGAAATGCGGTCGATCACGGGCTGGAAGACCCTGATAAACGCAAAGAGGCAGGCAAGCCCGAGATGGGCAATATCACTTTGTCCGCGTCGCACCGATCTGGCAGCGTGTACATCGAAATCAAGGATGATGGCGCTGGGCTGAACCGTGCCAAAATCTATGACATCGCCCAAACCAAGGGATTGATCCCACAAGGCATTGAGCTGTCGGATATGGACATCGACAATCTGTTGTTCCTACCCGGCTTTTCAACAGCCACAGAGGTGTCGAACCTGTCTGGCCGTGGTGTCGGTATGGACGTTGTGAAAAATGCGGTGGCAGCACTCGGTGGTCGTGTCGCGATCACATCCACCCCCGGTGAGGGCACAGTCTTTTCCATTGTGCTGCCGCTGACGATGGCGGTGATGGATGGGATGGTCATCTCGGTTGCCGGACACATGATGGTGGTTCCGATTACGGCCATCAGTGAAACAGTTTTACCAACCCCGTCGTCCATCCATAGGCTAGGTGCGGGCGGGCTGTTGCTTGCCATCCGTGACACCTTTGTACCCATTGTCGGGCTTGCACAAAATCTCGGATTGGCGCCTTCGGACATGGTGATGCGGACAGACGTTTTGCTGCTGGTCGAAACCGAAAGTGGTGCGCTTTTTGCGATGGCCGTCGATGAAATTCACGACCAACGGCAGGTCGTTATCAAAAGCCTCGAAGGCGTCTATGGCACGGTGCCCGGGGTTTCGGCTGCGACGATCCTTGGTGACGGTAACATCGCGATGATTGTTGACCCAGAAGGGGTTCTACAGATCACGCCAAAAGCCGTGCTTAACACACAACCCCTTCCCGATCCGCAGGAGAACACCCATGACATCGCAATCTGAATTGGCCACCACCGGAGAGATCGAGTTCGTTTCCTTCAGCGTTGCACAGCAGAAGTTTTGTCTCGAGATAACGCAGATCCGCGAGATCAGAAGATGGTCCCCGGTGACAGTGCTGCCGCATGCGCCTTCTGATGTGTTGGGGGTGATGAACCTGCGCGGGGCGGTTATTCCGATTTATGATCTGGCCGGCCGGTTCCAGCTTGGCAAAACTCAGGAAGGCGCGCGCAACGTGGTGATCGTCACGTCGATCCATGACAAGCAGGTCGGTCTGCTGGTTGAATCCGTGTCCGAAATTATTTCAGTCCCCGCTGACAGTATTCAAGAGACCCCAGACGTGAAGTCAGAGGCCACAAAAGATTGTATCCACGGCGTCATTTCCATTGAGGAACAGATGATCCGCATCATCAATCTGGAATCTGTCATTCACGCGCCAGAGAAGTCTCTTGTATGACCCAAGCCTCATTGAATACAAAGACCAACGTCGATGACGGGGCATCGTTTTCGCACGCCGATTTCGTTGATATCTCGGGCTTCGCGCTGAAGCATTTTGGGTTAAGCCTGTCGGAATCCAAAATTCCACTGATCGCGTCACGATTGACCAAGCGGCTCAAGGCTTTGCAACTGGATGATTTCGCAGCCTATCGCGAGGTTTTGCACACTGAAACCAATGGTGCGGAACGGGCCGAGCTTTTATCGACGCTGACCACAAACGTGACCCACTTTTTCCGGGAAGTGCATCACTTTGATCACTTGCGTGATGAGGTTCTGCCGCGTTTGATTGAAGCCGCCAAAGCGGGCAAACGCGTGCGTCTTTGGTCGGCGGGATGCTCGACCGGACAAGAACCCTATTCGATTGCGCTCACGCTGCTTGAAGCCTGCCCAGAGGCTGCATCATACGACATCAAAATTCTGGCCACAGACATTGATCCGGTTGTTGTCGAAACTGCCAAATCCGCGACCTACACCGATGAAGAACTGGGGCCTGTTCCTGACGGTTTGCGCCAGCGTTTTACGACAGCGGTGACCGACGACAGGTTCGAAATCGCAGATGCAGTGCGGTCTTTGGTTACCTTTGGAACGCTGAACCTGATCGAACCGTTGCCGGTGTCTGGTCCCTTTGATGCGATCTTTTGCAGAAATGTCGCGATCTATTTTGACCGTCCGACGCAGCAAGCTGTCTGGCAGAAACTGACCAGCGTTCTAAGCCACAATGGAACTTTGTTCATTGGACATTCCGAACGCATGTCCGGCCCTGCGGAAGCTGAATTGAGCAATGTTGGGATCACCACCTATCGCCGCAGTTCGAATTGAAGTGCCAGTAACCTTTAGTAACGGAGCGAAAATATGAGCTTGAAAGATTCACTCAGGGTTATGGTTGTTGATGACATGTCGACCAGTCGTGGCATCATCACCACGTGTCTCGATGAGATTGGAATTTCCAACTACGCCACGGAAAACGACGGGCAAGCTGCTTTGCGAAAAATCGTCGCCAATCCGGTTCACCTGGTGCTGTCCGATTACAACATGCCCGGCATGGACGGATTGGGTTTGCTTAAGGCTTTGCGTGAAACGCGCAATACCCAGCGCATCGGCTTTGTCCTTGTAACCGGAAAACCGACGCCGGAAATGGTTGCGATGGGTCAGCGTTTGGGTCTGAACAACATGATCAAGAAACCTTTCACAACCGATTCAATGCGGCAGTGTATTGAACGTGTGGTTGGGCGTCTTTGATGGACCGGAAAATATCGACATCAGATGTTCTTAAAAGGACGGCACGAGAGCTGGACAGCCTTAGCGCTGCCACGCGTGAGTTGGAGCAAACAGTGACCGACCTTGTCCAGGCAGAGACCACGAAAGCGACTATGGTTTCGTTGCAAAGCATCGATCTTCTTGCTCAGACCTTATCGGCATTGACGGAGTTTATCGATGATGTGAGCGACCAGATCGGGACGTCGCATCAGACAGATATCGCTCAGGCTACGCACAACCTGAAGCTTGGCGATCTGAGAGCCAGATTGTTGAATTCCGATCAGGCAAGCAACGGATATTCAGGTCCAGAAGTGTTCTAACCACTGTGCCAAAAACGAAGAACCAGCGCCCTAAGAGGTTGAAAATGTTTAAGAACCCCCGTCTCCCACTGTCCGTTCGGTTGCCATTGTTTATGGTTTTGTTTGCCGTGGTGCTGTCCGCAACTCTCATTTCGGTTGGAACCTGGCGGTACAAAACCCTTGCCGTTGAAGAAACGCGCACCAATCTGACGGCGCTTACCCAAAGTCGGAAAACTGCGATCAACGATTGGTTCAAAAGGGTCGAAGCCGATTTGCAAACTCTTGCAGCATCCCCGAATTCGCTCAAAGCATTGCAATGGTTTGAGACATCTTGGGACGCGCTTGGCGACGATCCGCAGGCGCAGTTGCAATCTGCATATATGACGGACAACCCGAATAAGACGGGCGAGAAGGATCTGTTGGACCGTGCAGAGGGTAAAGAAACATATCATGTTCAGCACGCAAAATTTCATCCCTACTTTCGCAACTTGCTGACGAAGAAAGGTCTTTATGACTTGTTCTTGGTGACCGCCGACGGGGATATTGTCTATTCGGTGTACAAGGAAGCAGATTACGCGACAAACCTTGTAACGGGTCCCTATGCAAACAGCGGTTTAGGTACGGCGTTTCGTGAAGCGATGGAGCTGTCAGGTGACACGATCTTCATGTCAAAGTTTGAACCCTACGCGCCAAGTGCGGGTCAACCAGCCGGATTTATGTCAACCCCGATCTTATCCTCACGCGGTCAAACGCTAGGGGCGCTCATAATTCAGCTGCCGGTTAGCCAGCTCGATGCGATAATCTCCGAGCCCAGAGGACTTGGCCAAACCGGAGAAGCCATTCTTATTGCGCCGGATCAAACCACCCGCAGTTCATCAAGGTTCGATGGTGGGTTTCAGTTTCTTGATCCGATCGACATTGTGCTTGATGAACTGCCTTCAGATGACCAGCACTTTGTTTTTTCCTCTAGCATGACAGGGGCTGCCGGAACCGAAGTCATGTCCGTCGCGACAGATGTCCATCTGCTGAGCTATGACTGGACTTTGTTTGTTCAAAAAGACACGGATGAACTGTTCGGGCCAATAACCTCGACGCAGCAGCAGCTTTTGCTTATTTCGGCTGTCTGCGCGTTGGTTCTAAGCGGCCTTGCGTGGATATTTGCGACCAGCATCACAAGGCCAATTTCCCGCTTGGCGCAAACGATGAAGCTGATGGAAGCGGGCGACCTTTCAGTTGAGGTTGACGACACCCATCGCAAAGATGAAATAGGGCGCATTGCCCATGCCCTTGAATCGTTTCAGCAAAAGCTGCTGCAAACAAAAGACCTTGAAGCCGGGCAAGAAATGGCGCGTGAAGAGCAAACCGCAGTTGTTGAAAAACTAAGTGCTGCATTGATTCAGCTGTCGAACGGCGATCTTTCGAGAACGATTGACGACACCTTCCCAGCCGAACACGAAAGCCTGCGCGCAGATTTCAATGCGACCATCCAAAACCTGCAAACCCTCATCGGAGAAGTCGTGGACGCGTCCGAAAGCATCCGCCGCGGGTCTGTCGAGATCGGCAAAGCCTCCGAAGACCTGTCTCAGCGCACTGAAAATCAGGCGGCTACACTTGAACAAACCGCAGCCGCACTTGATGAGATGACGGCAAGTGTGAACTCTGCTGCTGCCGGTGCAAAATCCGTAAAGGACATTGTGACTGAGGCCCGCGACGAAGCTGAAGTGAGCGGTGAGATCGTGCAAGATGCGGTGGCTGCAATGATCAAGATTGAACAGTCATCAGATCATATTTCGCAGATCATCGGTGTGATTGATGACATTGCGTTTCAGACCAACCTGCTGGCACTGAATGCGGGGGTTGAAGCGGCTCGTGCTGGTGACGCAGGCAAGGGATTTGCGGTCGTGGCTTCCGAAGTTCGGGCGCTTGCGCAGAGGTCTTCTGACGCGGCTCAGGAAATCAAAACTTTGATCGATGGCAGTACCCAACATGTTGAGCAAGGTGCTCAACTGGTCGGAAAAGCGGGTGAAGCGCTTACAAGTATCGTCGCGCGCGTTGCCAATATTTCCAAACTTGTAGCCGATATTGCGAACGGGTCGAACGAACAGGCTACCGGTCTCAGCGAGATTAATGTTGGTGTGACCCAGCTTGATCAAGTCACCCAACAGAACGCTGCTATGGTGGAACGATCGTCATCTGCCAGCGTGGATCTCAATCAAGATGCGGAAAGGCTGGCGCAATTAGTGCAGCAGTTTGATCTTGGCAAAGTGCAGCAGGCGCCAACCGCCTCTGTGTATCCAATGCCAGCCCCTTCGGCACACGGGGATGATTGGGCGGATGACAATGACTTTGCCCCAACGCCCATAGAAGTGGAGCCAAAACAGTCCCAATCAGGCGTCTGGCAAGACTTTTGATCGCGGCCCAAAACACTAAACCTGATGCAGGAGCGACACCATGACCGATCCATCTGTTTTACTGATTTGCCACGATCCAGCGCATGCTCGGAATTTGGCGTCCCGTTTGCGTTCGGATCGCATCGTTGTGTTGGGGATCACGCACAACTTGATGGATGCCTATACGACCGCCGAGGAAACGCCCCCTGAGTTTGTTCTGGTCGAGGATCAGTTTGTTCAGTTGCCAGAATTTGAAATGCTTTTGGCCTTGTTCAAGGCAATGGATATTCGGTGGCTGGCTGTTGGCCAATCAGAACGGACAGGCGGCGGGCCCGCTGTTGTGTCGACGTCAAAATCAGGACTGTTTCCGGTCAATCCCGACAGCGACACCGCACTGATTGCTCAGAAAATCAGAGAAGTCACCCGTGCGCCGCAAAAGGCAATCGCCCGTACGCAGGCACAGTCAACAAATCCGTCGCAATACGCGGAAACCGTTGTTCTGATTGGATCCTCAACCGGTGGTGTTGATGCGCTGTCCACCGTCTTGCGGCAGTACCCATCAAATTGTCCCCCAACTGTCATCGTTCAGCATACCGGAAAATCATTTGGATCAGGTCTGGTTCGTTTGTTGGGCCGGTTGTGCCCCGCACAGGTTGTCGCCGCGGAAGACGGATTGGTTCTGAAGCCGGGAATGGTGTGTGTCGTTGCCGGTATCGAAAAGCACGTACAAGTATCGGCGCGGGCGCAGGGCGCATCCCTTCAATTGGTTGCGGGCGGTCCAGTGTCTGGTCACTTGCCGTCGATCGACATGCTTTTTAAATCCGTGCCTTCGTCGATGAAGGCTGTTGGGGTTTTGCTAACCGGAATGGGGCGCGATGGCGCAGAGGGTTTGTTGCAAATGCGAAATGGCGGGGCTCGAACCATCGGTCAGGACAAAGAAAGCTCGGTCGTGTACGGGATGCCGCGTGTGGCCGCAGAGCTTGGCGCTGTCGAACAACAATTGCCGTTGGATAAAATTGCACCAGGGATCCTGGAACTTTGCGCAAGCCATAAGACAACCCGTGAAAGAGCCGGCGTATGAGTGTCGCTGCAGAACGATTGGTCACACTGGTCCAAGGCGAGTTTCTGATTTCGAAGGATCCGGAAGTTGTTTTCTCGACCGTGCTTGGGTCCTGTGTGTCGGTGTGCCTTTATGATGCAAAGGCTGGGATTGGCGGAATGAACCACTTTTTGTTGCCCGGCAACAAAGACAGCGCGGATCAAAGCGTGAAGTACGGTGTCAACGCAATGGAGCTTTTGATCAACGGGTTGCTCAAAGACGGGGCTGACCGTGTACACCTTAAGGCCAAAGTCTTCGGTGCCAGCTCAATCACACAGAACCTGCGTGACATCGGCGGGTCAAACGGATCGTTCGCTATGAACTTCTTGAAAGACGAAGGGATCGAGGTCGTGGCGTCCAGCCTTGGCGGTACGCAGGCACGGCGTGTAAAGTTTCAACCAACAACCGGAAACGCGCGCCAACTGGTTGTGCCGAACCAAGATGTTGAACCAGAAGTTACAGCACCAACACCCGCCGCCCCAAAACCGAGTGTGGAGCTGTTCTAGGTTATCGCCGTCTCAACGTGTCCCCAAACGAAATCGTCGGGGTCAGGGTCACGCTGTCTTCGCCGCTATCCGCGTTTTCGGAAATGCGGCGAATGATGATCTCGGCGGCGATGCGGCCAATATCTGCGCGGCAAGCGTCCATTGTGGCGAGCTGTCTGGGTAACCCTTGCAACAACTCGACGCCGTTGAAACCGGCCAAGCCGACCTTGCCCGGAACATCAATGCCTTGATCTAACAGGTAAAGCAGCCCGCCCGCGCCGATCATGTCGTTTGAGTAATACAGAAAATCCAGATCAGGGCTGCGCGCAAGCATGGCTTCTGTCATTTCGCGACCCTTCGCCAAGGCGGATCCCCCCGAGTAAAAATCTCGGTCTTCAATTTCCACACCAGCTTTGGCAAGCACTTCGGTAAAGCCTTCGAACCGTTTGCGGGCACGGTGATCCAAAGGCATTTTCGTGCCCAAAAATCCGATCCGTCGATACCCTGCTTTTAAAATAGCCTGTGCCATTTCGCGGCCTGCACGTCGGTGTGAAATGCCGACCATCGCGTCAATTGGTGTGCCGTCCGTGTCCATCACTTCGACAACGGGAATACCCGCGTTGCGCATCATCGCGCGGGCGGCATCGGTATGATCCAGCCCTGCAATCACAACGCCCGAAGGTCGCCAAGACAGCATTTCATAAAGCACCCGTTCCTCTTTTTCAGGAAGGTAGTCGCTGACCCCAACGACCGGCTGCAACGGCGTGTCTTCAAACGCCTTGTTGATCCCGTTCAGGACTTCTGGAAACACCATATTTGACAAAGACGGAATGATCACAGCAACCAGATTGACCCTTTGAGACGCCAAGGCACCGGCAATTTTGTTCGGCACATATCCAAGCTCTTTGGAGGCTTGCAGCACCCTTTGTCGGGTCGCGTCTGACACATCACCGCGGTTTCGGAGCACTCGGGAAACGGTCATTTCGGAAACGCCGGACGCTTCGGAGACATCGCGCAGCGTAAGCGGCCGTTTCGGTGGTGTATTCACAAAAGCGCCTTTCTTGAGCGGATCGGTTTATAGTATCGCAGGACATGCCCAAGACACAAGCGGCTCTGCCCGCAGTGCCGAATACAGCGCCAGCGGCGCATTAACGATGCGGCCCGTTCACGTAGCAGTTTCACCCGCCAGAAAACGCACAAAAAACGTGGTCAGGTTTTCGCGGCGCGACTGGTTTGGCCAGATCGCGAACAATTGCAGTGATCTTAGGCTCCACGTTGGCAGAACATGCACCAACTCACCGCGCTCAAACCCACGGCAGGCCAGATTCTCGGGAATGGCGGTAACGCCCAACCCCTGCACTGCAAACTCATAGAGTGCCTCGGCTGAATTTACCTTCACAGATGACCGACCCTTGACCTTCTTCCGCTCACCCGAGGCAGAGGTCAGCTCGGTATCGTCCGGTCGCAGTTCAAACTGGACCCAATCCCAACTTTCCAAATCATCAGGGTGCTTCGGTTCGGGGTGGCTTGCACAGTAATCTGGGCTGGCAACAAGAAACCGATCGGATTTTCCAATGTTGCGGGTCATCATATCGCTGTCTTCGGGCCAGCCCGCCCTGATAGCGACATCGTACCCGTCCCTGATCAAGTCTGATCGCCGGTCCGAGAAATGAATGCTGATATCAACGCTTGGATAGGCTCGCACAAATGCGGCAAAGGCTTCCATTAACCCTGTTTGCGTGATGAAGGCGGGGCAGGACACCTTTAGCGATCCTGCAGGTTCGGTCGACAACGGGCTGATGGCATCCAATCCGGTCTCTGCTGCGGCCAGCATGTCTTGTGCCTTCTGATGCAGCAACCGGCCTTCTGTGGTCAGCGAAATCTGCCGCGTGGTGCGGTAAAGCAGCGTCACACCAAGGTCGCCTTCCAACTGTGAAACGACCTCGCTCACGCGGGACGGAGCCAAGCCAAGCGCAAAGGCGGCCCCCCGAAAGGACCCCTGATCCACAACCGTT
>CAZWSE010000088.1:11024-13961 GCA_964636575.1 uncultured Sulfitobacter sp.
TCTTGGCCAACGCAGCAGGAGCACAAGAAATGGATGAAACAACTCAAGCCTCATTCGATACTGTTATGGCCTTCATGGGCGCAATGGGCAGCGGAGATACGGATGCCATGTCTGCCTTGATGGCCGATGACATGGTCTGGCACAACGAAGGCGACACGTCGCTGCCATGGATCGGAGAGACCAAAGGCAAAGATGCGATCTTCAAATTTCTCGCTGTCTTTGGCGAGAACTTGCAGACTACAAAATGGGAAAATACCGATGCTTTTGCGTCCGGTGATACCGTTGCCGTCTTCGGGGTTATGAACGGAATTACACCACATTCGGGTCAGGAGATTGGTGAATTTACCTTTGCCCTGCGCGCCAAAGTCCAGGACGGTCAGGTTGTATTGTGGCACTGGTTCGAAGACAGTTTTGCCGTCAGCCAAGCCTATCATGGCCGCAACTGATTGATCTAAGCTTAAACAGGGCAAGCGCGTGCCGTGTCCGCGCTTGCCGCCATGTGAACGAAAGAGGAGACCACTCCAATGGGCCAAGGATTGAACAACGTGCGGGCGATCTATCTCGAAGGCATTGCAGGCGGTAATGCGCGTGAGGCGGTGCACAAATACACCGGCCACCGCTACACTCAACATTCCACCGGTGTCGGCGACGGGGCCGAAGGGTTTCTGGCCTTCTTTGAACCTTTCGTCGCCCGCAATCCGAAGCGGGAAATCGAGATCATAAGGATCTTCGAGGACGGCCCGTGGGTGTTTTGCAGCGCTTACCAATCGCTCAATGACGGCGCGGCCCAATGGGTCACAATGGACATGTTCTACACCGATCCCAACGGCTTGATCCTTGAACACTGGGACACCATCGCGCCTTACGTCGCTGAAACGGCCTCTGGGCAGGATATGGTGGCAGGCGCCCGTGATATTGACCCCAAGGCTGATGCAACAACCAACAAGGCTCTTGTTCTGGAATACACCAAACAGGTTCTGCAAGAGCGTTCGTTTGAGAAGGCGTCTCAATTTGTTGCCGATGATCTTATCCAACATGCACCTGACATTGGTGCCGGTCGCGCCGGATTGGAATCTTGGTTGTCGTCGGATGCAGCAGGGGATTATGAAATGCTGTTCCAACTGATCGGGCAGGGCGATTTTGTGATGACCTACAGCAAGCGCTGTGCGGCGGGCAAAGACATTGCGGTGTTTGATCTTTACCGTGTCGCAGATGGCAAAATCGCAGAGCACTGGATGAACCCCGAAGACATCAGCCCACGCGATGCATGGGGCAACTCAGGCAAATTCTGACCCCCCTGGTCAGTTAACCAAGGTGAGTGTGAATGACAATTGTTTCCAAAATTGCAAACGCGGCGCGTAAGGCTGCAGGGCGCCCAGTGCCTCGGGTCTTGATCGTCAAAGACGCATGGTATCTGACCCCCAATATGATCCGGGTGATCTTTGCGGGCCCTTCGCTTGACGGGTTCCCCGAAGGCCGCGATGGGGGCAACTGCAAACTGATGCTTCCCGAACCGGGTGAAGCCAAAGAGGCGTTTCAGGATCGTTTAGAAAACGGTCCACCACCCGTCAGACGCACATACACCGTCCGCAAATTCGACGCCGCATGCTGCGAGCTGACAATCGACTTTGTGGCGCACGGCGATGAAGGGCCAGCATCGTACTGGGCCAGTCACGCCAAGGCCGGAGATTTTCTCGGGTTTGCCGGTCCAAGCGAACCGAAGATCATGGGGTATGACGCCGATTGGTATTTGGTTGCGGCCGATCCATCGGCGATCCCCGTCGCGGCTGTCGCCTTGGAAACAATGCCCCGCGATGCCAAAGGCGTAGCTATTTTTGAGATCACATCGTCCGAAGACCGCCAAGACATCGACATCCCCAACGGCATTGATGTGCACTGGCTAATCCATTCGGACCCTCATATGCCGTCGCAAGCACAAGAGACATTTATCAGGGCAATGGACTGGCCTGAAGGCCGCGTTCAAACCTGCATTGCGGGCGAATCCGGCGTGATCAAATCGCTGCGCGGGTTTCTGGCCAACGAAATGAAAGTGCCCAAAGAGGACGTCTATATCTCAGGCTATTGGAAGATCGGTCTGATCGAAGACCAGCACCAAAAAGCAAAGCGCGACGGAAACGATTAGCAGCCGCGTATAAGGGTTAACACTGACCCATCAAGGCAAGCAGGAGCCCTCAGATGTCACGACTGTCTCCCTACTGGCTTTGGGCACTCCTCAGCCTTCCAGCTGTCGGAATGCTCTCGGCCTTGGTCGGATCAAACGATCCCCGCATTTTCCACCAGTTGCTGCACCCCACAGGCGAATTTTCAGCGCGCTTCATGATCATTGCAATGTTGGCGTCACCGCTGGTCTTGTTGTTTCGAGGCTGGCGTGGCCCGCAATGGCTGAAAAAGAACCGCCGGTATTTCGGGGTCGCCGCCTTTGGATATGCAGCCTTGCACACAGTTTTTTATCTTATCGACGAAGGAACAGTAGCGCGGGTTTTGGCAGATCTGCCTAAGTTCTACATTTGGACGGGCTGGCTGGCCTTTGCGATTTTTATCCCCCTTGCAGTGACCTCCGCTGACTACTTTGTGCGGCGGATGGGACCATCATGGAAAACCCTGCAACGCACCACTTACGGCGCCGCCGTTCTGACGCTGCTGCATTGGGCGGCGCTACACGACTGGGGCGGTATCGGCCCTGCGCTGGTTCACTTCGGACCCCTTGCTGCGCTTGAGGCATATCGCGTTTGGTACTGGTACTTCCGCCCAAGTCAGGCTGTTGGCCCTGATCTTTAAGGGCTTCAACGATGCTAAAGCATCGCGCACTGCTCTGTTGACCATCGGGCCGGCAATCGACACAAACAACGCGATTGCGTCAAAGGCCCCGTGGCTCAACTGGATAGAGCAGCCCCCTCCTAAGGGGCAGGTTGCAGG
>CAZWSE010000089.1:0-358 GCA_964636575.1 uncultured Sulfitobacter sp.
GGCCTGTGATCAGCACATCGCCGGGGAAGTACTTCATGGCCGCGTCGTTTTCGTTGGGCCAGCCGAGCGTGGAGAAAGGCCAGAGGCCTGAGGAGAACCATGTGTCCAGGACGTCAGGGTCGCGGAACAGGTCAATCCCTTTTGAGTCCCCATCTGCCCAATAGGTTGTGTTTTGAAGATTTTCGCCGTTGTTGAAGCCAATTTGAAAATCTTGTCCGTAGTATTCATTGGCCTTTTTTGCAGCTTCTTTTTCGTTTGCAGCGCAGAAATGAACATATGGCAAGTAGTCCGCTTCAGGATCGCTCAAAACGTCTTTGCTCGGCCCATACCAAACCGGTATCTGATGCCCCCACCACAG
>CAZWSE010000089.1:368-12492 GCA_964636575.1 uncultured Sulfitobacter sp.
GTCTTGGCCCGTGATGAGAACGTCGCCGGGGAAGTATTTCATGGCTGTGTCGTCGGCGTCGGGCCAGCCGAGCGTGCCGAAGGGCCAGAGGCCTGAGGAGAACCATGTGTCTAGGACGTCGGGGTCGCGGGTTAGGTGGACGTTCTCGCCAAGCTCAACCTTGTCAGGGGTAGCGAGGAAATCGAAGTCAATCTTTTCTCCGACTGAGACGTTCGCTGAATTGCCATAGTATTCTTGCGCTTGTGCTACTGCTTCCGCTTCTGTCGCCGCACAGAATGAAACGATCCCTACTTTTGATTTCTCGTAAGGGTCAGGAAGCGGTAGCTTGGGCCCATACCAAACAGGTATCTGATGCCCCCACCACAGCTGGCGCGAGATACACCACGGCTCGATATTCTCAAGCCAGTGGTAAAACACCTTTTCGCCGCTCTCGGGCATGATCTTCACATCACCCTTTTTGACCGCATCCAACGCAGGGCCAACGATCTGGGCGGTGTCTACGAACCACTGATCGGTCAGCATCGGCTCAATCACGACCTTTGATCGGTCGCCAAAGGGTTGCATGATCGGTTTGGATTCGACGTAAGGAACGACTGTTTCAACCTCGTTCCCATCCTCGTCCTTGGACATCGCAGTGGTCATCACTGCGTTGCCCTCTGCTGTGATATGCTCAACCACCAGCTTGCGCGCCTCAAAGCGGTCCAGCCCACGATATTCATCGGGCACCAAGTTCATCGCTGCGATCATTGCTTCGTCAAACTCGGTCTCACCGTTGGCAATCGCTTGGGCAATCACGGCTTCTTCAGCATAAGGCTTGCCGTCAGCGCGCATGTTCCCCTTTGTGTCCATCAGCGAATACATCGGGATGCCGCCGCGCTTGGCGACCTCGTAGTCGTTGAAGTCATGCGCGCCGGTGATCTTCACAGCACCAGAGCCGAAATCAGGATCAGGGTATTCATCGACAATAATCGGGATCAGGCGGCGGTGCTCTTTCGGACCAACGGGAATTTCGCAAAGTTTCCCGACGATTGGGGCGTAACGCTCATCCGACGGGTTCACGGCTACAGCACCATCGCCTAGCATAGTTTCAGGGCGGGTCGTGGCGATAGAAATGTAATCACGGGTCTCGCGCAGGATCACGTCTCCGTCTTCATTTTTCTCCAAATACTCGTATGTCTCACCACCGGCCAAGGGGTACTTGAAATGCCACATGTGGCCGGGGGTCTCAATGTTCTCGACCTCCAAGTCCGAGATTGCAGTCTCGAAATGCGGGTCCCAGTTGACCAGACGTTTGCCGCGATAGATGTAGCCTTTGTTGAACATATCTACAAAGACACGGATCACAGCGTCATGGAAATTGCCGTCTTTTTCCGTGGCAGGGGCACTTTCGGCACCGGACATCGTAAAGGCAGAGCGCGACCAATCCATGCTATCGCCCAACCGCCGCGCCTGTTCCTCGATCATCCCGCCGGAGGTTGCTTTCCACTCCCAGACCTTGCCCAGAAATGCCTCGCGGCCCATGTCTACGCGCTTGGGCTCACCCGCCTCGGCCATCTGTTTTTCAACGACAAGCTGGGTCGCGATGCCAGCGTGATCAAGACCCGGCTGCCAGAGCGTGTCAAAGCCCTGCATCCGTTTCCAACGGGTCAGAATGTCCATCAATGTATGGTTAAATGCGTGGCCGACGTGCAGGAAACCGGTCACATTGGGCGGTGGCAACATGATGCAAAACGTCTCGTCACGGGATTTGTTTGCACCTGCCGCAAAGGCGCCAGCGTCTTC
The DNA here is from genome assembly GCA_964636575.1 of uncultured Sulfitobacter sp. Classification (GTDB taxonomy): domain Bacteria; phylum Pseudomonadota; class Alphaproteobacteria; order Rhodobacterales; family Rhodobacteraceae; genus CAZWSE01. The sequence continues at coordinate 2,151 of CAZWSE010000089.1, forward strand.
CCACATTTTGTAAAGCCGCGGTTCGGCTTCGGCCGTATCAAAAGTCTTGTTCATTGCCATGTTGTTGTACCTATTTCCGGTTTGGACCTGAGATAACCGAGGGGGCAGGGAAGGGAAAGGGTTGATCCCGCGCCGCTGAGCACCCTAATAGTGCGCATCCCAACCGGAGAGCACGAGATGGCGGCACGCGAAATCAATCCTATGGTCAAAATGGCGCTCGAACTGGGGCCAGTGATCATTTTCTTCGTTGCTTATCTGCGGCTGAAGGATCAGGTCTTTACCATTGGGGGCACCGATTATGACGGGTTTATCGTGGTCACGGCGGCCTTTATCCCGCTGTTGATCCTTTCAACCGGTATTTTGTGGTGGCTGACGGGCAAGCTGAGCAAGATGCAGATCGCGACGCTGGTCCTTGTGACTGTGTTTGGTGGGTTGTCCGTCTGGTTAAACGATGATCGCTTTTTCAAGATGAAGCCCACCATGATCTACGCCATTTTTGCCGGAATTTTGGGGTTCGGACTGCTGCGCGGCCGGTCTTATTTGAAGTATGTCATGGAAGAGATGATGCCGCTTGATGACGAAGGCTGGATGAAGCTGACCAAACGGTTGGCGATTTTCTTTGCAGCGCTGGGCATATTGAACGAGCTGATCTGGCGTACCCAGACCACTGAAATCTGGGTGTACTTCAAAACCTTTGGGTTAAGTGCTGCAATCTTCGGGTTTTTCATGACCCAAGGCAGTTTGTTCAGCCAACATGCCCTTGAAGATGAGACCTGATCAGCCGTTGACGATGCGCCGCGTTCGGCTTATCTGATCTTTCGTGGCGATTTGTTACCGGATTGCGGGCCACGTTAAACATTCTGCTAAAAGGTCAGGTGAAAGGACCCCTTTCGGCTTGGCCGGTTGGGGTTTTTTTGTGCCTTGCGAGGCGGGAGATACGATATGAGCGACGATTGGAAACCAGCGACCAAAGCTGTCCATGCAGGCACCCGCCGCAGCCAATACAACGAAGTGTCAGAGGCGATTTTTCTGACCCAAGGCTTTGTCTATGACACCGCCGAAGACGCCGAAGCGCGGTTTCTGCAAACCGGTCCCGATGAATTCATCTATGCCCGCTACGGCAACCCGACCGTTGCAGTGTTTGAAGACCGGATTGCCGCCTTGGAAGGGGCCGAAGATGCATTTGCCACGGCCAGCGGCATGGCGGCTGTGTCTGGTGCTTTGACGTCGATGTTGAAAGCTGGCGACCATGTTGTTGCTGCGCGCGCCTTGTTCGGGTCGTGTTTGTATATTCTGGAAGAGGTTCTGACGCGTTATGGCGTAGAGGTGACTTTTGTCGATGGCACCGACTTAGATGCGTGGCAGGCCGCGATGCGCCCCGACACCAGTGTTGTGTTCTTTGAATCCATCTCAAACCCCACGCTTGAGGTTATCGACATGGCTGGTGTTTGTAAGATCGCCCATTCAGTCGGCGCAAAGGTTGTGGTCGACAATGTCTTTGCCACCCCCGTCTTCAGCCGTGCTTTCGCGTTGGGCGCGGATGTTGTGGTTTATTCTGCGACCAAGCACATAGACGGGCAGGGGCGGGCCTTGGGCGGCGTGATATTGGGGTCAAAAGACTACATCCGTGGCACGGTCGAGCCTTATCTGAAACATACAGGCGGCGCGATGAGCCCCTTTACAGCTTGGGTTATGCTCAAAGGGTTGGAAACGATGCGTCTGCGGGTAAATGCGCAGGCTGATACTGCACTGGCCCTGGCAAATGCCTTGCGGGATCATGCGCAGGTTGCTGGGGTTTCTTACCCCGGACATGCTTCGCATCCCCAAAATGGTCTGTGTGCGGCACAGATGGATAAAGGTGGCACTGTTGTCGCGATTGACGTCAAAGGCGGCAAAGACGCTGCGTTTAAGGTGTTGAACGCGCTTAAAATTTGCATCATTTCCAACAACTTAGGCGATGCCAAAACCATTGCGACCCATCCCGCAACCACGACACACCAACGGTTGCCGCAGGCACAGAAAGACGTGTTGGGGATTACCGATGGCTTGATCCGACTGTCTATTGGTCTTGAAGACCCAGAAGATGTCATTTCTGACGTGGTTCAGGCGCTTTCCGTGCTCGGCTAGGCGGGTTTTGTCCCTTTATTCGAAACAATCTACCCCACTGTGTTGCTGTCTAAGTGATCTGGTCACGCAGGTGTCACGTATATCTTTAATAACTGGTAAAAGAACGCTGTAGTGCCTACATACAGTCTGTTCGACTGCCTCAAAGGGGGACTGCGACAATGAATATTCACTCACCTGACATGGATAACATGCCTGAGCGTGATGAGGCCGAAGCTGCGTTGAGCGTGCTGCGGCGTTGGGCCAAGCAAGCCTCTGAGACCGAAATCTTGGAACTGGATCCGTCTGTCGCGAACCTTTTGCCCGGTGGCGCGCAAGACTATCCCGCGCTGGAACGCAGCTATCCTGACACGTTTACGGTCGATGAAGCCTATAAAGACAGCCTGCCGGACCTGCAAAACGGCCCGTCGAGCCTGATCAAAGGCTCGAAACAACAGATCCAGCACGTCGGGATCAGCAATTTTCGTCTGCCCATCCGGTTTCATACCCGTGACAACGGTGATTTGACGCTTGAAACCTCTGTGACAGGATCTGTCAGCCTTGAGGCGGACAAAAAGGGCATCAACATGAGCCGCATCATGCGGTCTTTCTACAAGCATGCCGACAGCACCTTCAGTTTTGAGGTCATGGAAGCGGCTTTGGATGACTATATCACCGACCTTGAAAGCTTTGATGCCCGTATTCAGATGCGCTTCAGCTTTCCGATGAAGGTGGACAGCCTGCGATCGGGTCTTAACGGCTATCAATACTACGACATCGCGCTGGAATTGGTGGAACAGGACGGAGTGCGCAAGAAGATCATGCATTTTGACTATGTCTATTCGTCAACCTGCCCTTGTTCGCTGGAGCTTTCCGAGCATGCCCGCGCGACCCGTGGGCAACTGGCAACCCCGCATTCCCAACGATCTGTTGCGCGGATTTCGGTGGAAGTAGACCGTGATGCGCAGTGTTTGTGGTTTGAGGACTTGATTGAGGCCTGCCGTCGTGCCGTTCCAACCGAGACTCAAGTCATGGTGAAACGCGAGGACGAGCAAGCCTTCGCAGAGCTGAACGCGGCCAACCCAATCTTTGTTGAGGACGCCGCCCGCCTGTTCTGTGAGCAGTTGCAAGCCGATCAGCGGATCGGTGATTTTCGGATTGTCGCCAGCCACCAGGAAAGCCTGCACAGCCATGATGCGGTCAGTGTTTTGACCGAAGGTGAGACCTTTGCGACGCAAAGCATCGATCCTAAGTTGTTCACCACGTTGTTTCACGTCGGCTAAACAGGCAAATTTGCGCGATTAGATTTTAGGCGTCCCGTGTGGGGCGCCTTTTTCGTGCTTTAGGCAGTGCCATGCCGCAGCGCAGCAATTTTCTTGCAGAATGCGCTTGTTTGCGGTATGATGAATTTAACGCAGGTGATCGTCCTCAACGGCATAGGCCTTTGCGATCCCCGCGTGTTTAAAAGGTTCACCGTCATGAGAAACAAGATCACCACCCCCACAGACATGATGTCGCTTTGGATGTCCTATGGCACGATGATGTTGGAAGCGCAGTCTGTTGTTGCGTTCCGGATGATGGGGATGAGCGGCGCATGGTCGGTCCCTAAAGGCGAAAACTCAGCTATGGTTGCTGAAAAAGTTCCTGCTTTTGTTGAGGCTATGACTGCAAGTTCAATCGCGGCTATGTCTGGGAAGGCGCCGGACAAAGTCATGCAGGCGGCGATTACACCTTTGACCCGCGAGGCCAGATCCAATCGCAAACGCTTGGCGAAGCGTGGCCCGAAACGTATCGGAAAGTCTTGAGAACGCGACACCGCGCGTTATCGATTTTGAAGAAAAGATTGGCCTGTCCTGTGTGGGGCGGGTCATTTTTGTTTTGCAGAATTAACGCAGTGTTTACGCTGCATTGCAGAAAATGCAGTGCGGCTATGCAGAAAAGCTATCTGCTCATACAGCCCGTGCAATGCTAGTTATAACCCAAGGGCGGGAGACCTTGAACTCGAACTTAAAGGGTATTGATATGAGCGTTAGTACAACAAACCACGTCTCTCCTTTCGCAGGCTTTTTCGACAGCCTTCGCGAATTTGGTGCAAAACTTGGACAGGCGATGATTGTGAACCGCAGCCTTGACGCGCGGATGGCACAAATCGAGAAGCTGCAGTCCAAATCTGACGCAGAGCTTAAAGAGCTTGGTTTGCGTCGCGATCAGATCGCCACATTTGTTTTCCGCGATCTCTTCTACGCCTAAACTGGGCTGAAATCACCACGGCCTGCGCCGCGCGAGAGGTGTCAATCTTGACACTGCGCGGTGCGCAGGCCAACGGTTGGGCCTATGTTTGATCTGCGCCCCGTCGGATACGTTATTGGCCTTTTGGTGACCGCATTGGGCGCGGCGATGCTGCTGCCTTTATTGGTCGACATTGCCGAAGGGCGAGGGCACTGGATTGTCTTTGCTGAAAGCGCGGGTCTGACCTGTCTCATCGGCGCTTTGCTAGCCTTGTCGTGTTCCAACGCGGTGCGCGAAGGTTTGAGCATTCAACAAACTTTCATTTTGACCACTGGTGTCTGGGTTGCCTTGCCTGTCTTTGGCGCGATCCCTTTCGTTTTCGGCGAAACGGACGCCCGTTTTGTCGATGCCTTCTTTGAGGCGATGTCGGGCCTGACCACCACCGGATCTACTGTTTTTTATGACCTTGATGCTATGCCCAAAGGCCTGTTGTTGTGGCGCGGGATTTTGCAGTGGCTTGGCGGAATCGGCATTATCGTTGTGGCGATGGTGTTTTTGCCCGAACTGAAAGTTGGCGGGATGCAGATTTTCCGGTCCGAAGGCTTTGACACTTTGGGGAAAATCCTGCCCCGTGCTACAGCCATCGCCGGCCAGATTTCGGTTATCTATGTGGGCCTGACGTTCCTTTGCATGATGGTCTATTTGACCTTCGGAATGAATGTGTTTGATGCCACCGTGCATGCGCTGACGACGATCTCAACCGGTGGCTTTTCCACATACGACGCCTCTTTCGGATCCTTTTCCGGCCCCCTTGAATACGTTGCGGCTGTGTTCATGATCCTCGCGGCATTGCCCTTTGTGCGCTATGTCCAGCTGATCAACGGCAATACCACCCCGCTTTGGAAAGACAGTCAGATCAGAGTGTTCCTGACCGTCATTTTCATTCTCGTTATCATCATGTCGATCACCTTGATGCGCAGCTTTCCCCACAGCCCTGAACAGGCTTTCCGTGAGGCCTTGTTCAACGTCACATCGATCATCAGCGGGACCGGATATGCCAGTGCCAACTACATGCTTTGGGGTCCGTTCTTGGTATCCATGTTTTTCTTCATTGGCCTGATCGGAGGCTGCGCGGGCTCAACGTCCTGTTCGATCAAAATCTTCCGGTATCAGTTGCTGTTCGCCTCGATCAAAACCCAGATCCGGCGGATCAGATCACCCCATGGCATCTTTACGCCTCGCTATGACGGTCGCCCCGTCGCGGATGAGGTTCTGAACTCTGTCATGTCCTTTTTCATGTTCTTCGTAGTTACCGTGGGTGTGCTTGCGGTGGCGCTGGGGCTGACGGGGCTTGATTTCACGACGTCGCTGTCGGGGGCCGCCAGTGCGCTTGGCAACATCGGCCCCGGTCTTGGTGATACAATTGGACCTGCGGGCAATTTTTCGTCCCTGAACGATCCTGCCAAATGGCTGTTGATTGTGGGGATGTTGATCGGACGCCTTGAATTGATGGCGGTCTTCGTCATTCTGACCGTTACGTTTTGGAGAGCTTGACCCATGCAAAAACCCCTTGGTGCCCAGATTTCGCACATGCTGAAAGATCGCGGGGTCGATGTGGTTTTCGGCATCCCCGGTGTCCACAACCAAGAAATGTATCGCGGCATTGAAGAGGCCGGCATGACACATGTGCTGGCCCGTCATGAACAGGGTGCAGGCTTTATGGCCGATGGATACGCCCGTGCGACCGGTAAGGTTGGCGTGGCCTATGTCATCACCGGCCCCGGTGTGTGCAATATCATGACCCCTATGGGGCAAGCCTATTCCGACAGTGTTCCTATGTTGGTCATTTCCAGCTGTTTGGATGAAGTCGCTGCCACCCAAGGCCAGCTGCATCAGATGCTGGATCAACGCGCGGCTGCGGGTACCGTTTGCGATTGGTCCCAAGAGGCCCGTACCGCCAAGGCCGCCTATCAACTGGTGGACCGTGCCTTGGGCGAGTTTGTCACCCAACGCCAGCGGTCCAAGCACATTCAGGTGCCTATCGCGCAGTTAGAGGCTATGGCCGATCCCGCCCCGGCCGTTGAGAAAGCCGCCAGTGCTCGTGGCCCGCATTTGTCCGCCCTTGATGTGGCCAAGGCTGTGAAGTTGTTGCAGGGCGCCAAGCGTCCGCTGTTTATCTTTGGGGGCGGGGCGCAATCAGGGTGGGGGTCTGCCCGTAAGCTGTTGTCAAAGCTCAATGCGGCCAGCTTTACCAGTTATGCAGGCCGTGGGATCGTGGACCCTGCGGACCCGCTTCATTTTGGTGCTACCCTTGCCCGCCCGAGCAGTGCTGAAATGCTCGCCAAGGCGGATGCGGTGATTGTTGTCGGCTCTGAATTGGCGGAAGTGGATCTGTGGCGTGAACATCCCGGTCATACGGCCCCGATGCTACGCGTTGATATTGACCCTCATGTGCTGACCGATGCTGCCCATGCGGATTGGCGTGTTTTGGCTGATGCGGGTGAATATCTGTCGGCCCTTTATGAAGCCATCAAAGGCGAGGAATGGCAGACTGAATGGACTGCGAAAGAAGTAGCCGCTGCTCGCACCGCATGGCGCGCTGAAACCGATGCAGAACGCCCTGGCATTGTTGAGGTCTGCGATGCGCTGCGCGACGTGACCCCGCCTGAGACCATGATCTATTCTGACATGACGCAGATCGCCTATGTCGCCAAAGAGGTCTGGGACATGGATCGCCCTGGTCATTGGCACCACCCTTACGGGTTCGGCACGTTGGGGTATGCGACACCTGCTGCGATTGGCGGCGCCGTCGCACGTCATGGTGCGCCGACGATGGCGATCATTGGCGACTACGGGTTTCATTACACGATGCAAGAGCTTGGCGTCGCGGTCGAGCTTGGCCTGAACCTGCCGATCATCTTGTGGGACAACGGGAAGCTCAAAGAGATTGAAGACAGCATGGTACGCGCGCAAATCGCTCCCAATGCGGTTGTAGCGCAGAACCCTGATTTTTGTGCTTTAGCGCAAGCATTCGGCGCGCAGGCAGAAGCCCCTAAGTCACTGGCAGAAATGCAAGAGGCTGTGACCAAAGCCTTTAAGGCAGATGGACCGACCCTGATTTATCTCACACCTGATGTGGTGGGGCAGGTTCAGTCAGCCCAGCAACTGACCAGAACGGTCATGTCGGTCGCTTCGGATGTAAGGTCTTCGGGCGCAATCGGCGCTGCGCTGTCGCGGTTGCCTGCTTTCACACCAGCTGAGCTCAAAACCTGCTGCAGGCTTGATCGGTCAGCCGCAAAGTTGACGCCTTCGGGCAAGGCGCGTGACCCTATTGGCGCGGGCAAGAGCATACCGATGAGGCCGCCGCCTGCATCAAGAACGGGGCCACCTGCATCGCTTGGCAATGCTTCGAGATTGATCCGTTTCACGCCTGCTTCGCCGTTCAAGCCTCGCAGGTCGGCCAATGTCCCGAACGTGACGGAAGGGGCCCCAAGCGTGCCACCGAAAGAGTATCCCGCAATGGCGACATCGGACTGTAGGCGCGGCGTGGTCGTGCTGAGCCGCGCCACTGCTGGCGGAGACAGGGAGGCGTTTGGTTTTAGCACCGCAATGCCTGACGCGTCGTCCACAGTGACAACGGATGCTTCATATTCTTCGTCCAATGTGACCCGTGCGCAGCCTGCGATGGCTTGGCTGGTTGTCAAAACCTGACCCGCACGATCAATGTAGAAGCCTGAGAACGACTTGGTTGGGACGCGCACCTGCAACCCTGACACCAGATCAATCTGCTGGTTGTCGAGATTTCCAGCGGCGGGATCGAGAACACCATCCAAACGGCTGAAGCTGGCCTGCATCTCGCTTATCACGCGGCGGCGGCGGTCTTCGTCGCCAGCGGGCCAGATCAGCGTAAAGCCTTTGATTTCGCCGCCTTGAAGGCTGACTTCGGTTTGAGACACGATGGAGCTGTTTTCGCCGATCAGCGTGAACCCCGTGCTAGAAACCTGACGCGCCCCTTCAGGTGGTACAATTTCCAAGGTCTGCATGATGTCGAAAAGGCCGGTCATCGTGTTGCGGTTGCCTGCTTGGGAAATCAGAAGCAATCGCGCGGGGATGTCGCCGGTTGCGTTGTAGTGCACGAAAGGAGGTTCGATTTTTTCAGCGCGGACGATCTCGGTCGGGATCATCATTTGGATGCCTGCCTCAAGATTGCTGACCATTTCCAAGCCCAGACCGTCGAGAACCGAATTGTACTGTTTAAGCAGAACGCCGCGTTGGGCTGTCGTCAGGATGCCTGTGACCTCAAAGTTGTTCTGTTCTTGCCAAGCGCGCATTGCACGGCGGGTGCCGCGCCCGAATGCTCCGTCGATGGAAGATGTGTAAACCCCGGACCACGCCAATGCCGTTTGCAGCAAACGTCTGTCATCGCGGCTGAGATCGCGTTCGACGCGGCGGGCTTGCGCGGGGGTTTCATCGGAGGGTGTTTGCGGAACGGAAGGGGTCGCTTCTGCCTGCGCGGCGTCTTGTGAAGGCTGGGTCAATTCCGGCGTCACTGTGCCTTGGCTTGGCTGGCCCGCTTGCGTTGGCCAGTATTGGCCGCGCAGGCTACCGCGTAGTGCGATGAAGCTGTCACGCGGGATACGTCGTTCGGCCTTGTAGACATTTAGAACTTGTTGCGCGTCTCGGCGTTCGTATGGGCCAAGCAAAATGCCATACCACCCCGACCGCAACCGATAGCCTACGACATCCGACAATCGCGTCTCATAGGCCCGCGCGCGGTCCTGTGCTTGGGCCAATGTCGGGCGGGCTTCGATTTGGACCCAGACCGGGTTGTTTTGCGCAAAAAGCGTGGTCCCAACCAAGGAAAAGATCACAAACACGACGCTAAAAAGATGCTTCATCGGACAAACGGCCTTCGGGGATTCTATGCGGATTCTAATGTTGCAATCCATTAAGCAGGAATCTGCCGTAGATGCTATGGGTTGGGCGGTCAAATTCCCGTATGGGTGCAATTGACCCTGTCCCACCTTGCGCATAGGAAAGGCGCGCGCAGCTTGGGCCTTTCCCCTGACGCTGCAATAAGGGATTTGACTATGGCCGATACCAGCACAACGCCGCGTTCGTTTCAGGAGATTATTCTGAGATTGCAGACCTATTGGGCGTCCAAGGGTTGCGCCATTTTGCAGCCCTATGACATGGAAGTCGGCGCAGGCACATTTCACCCCGCTACGACGCTGCGGTCACTGGGAACAAAGCCTTGGGCTGCGGCTTATGTCCAGCCATCGCGCCGCCCCACAGATGGGCGCTACGGCGAAAACCCGAACCGGTTGCAGCACTACTATCAGTATCAGGTTCTGATCAAACCCAGCCCGCCTGATTTGCAGGAATTGTATCTTGGGTCGCTTGAGGCGATCGGCATTGATATGGACCTGCACGACATTCGTTTCGTCGAGGACGACTGGGAAAGTCCGACCTTGGGCGCTTGGGGCCTTGGCTGGGAAGTCTGGTGCGACGGCATGGAAGTCAGTCAGTTTACCTACTTTCAGCAAGTCGGCGGGCATGATTGCCACCCTGTGTCGGGTGAGCTGACCTACGGATTGGAACGCCTTGCGATGTATGTGCTGGGCGTCGACCATGTCATGGATATGCCGTTCAACGACCCGCAAACGCCGATCGCACTGACCTACGGCGATATCTTCAAACAGACCGAAGAAGAATACGCGCGCTGGAACTTTGACGTGGCCAATACCGAAGTCTTGTTGCGCCACTTTGAAGAGGCCGAGGCCGAATGTGCCGCCATTCTGGATCAAGCGCACGACGATCCAAAGACGGGAAAGCGCATCATCATGGCGCATCCGGCCTATGATCAGTGCATCAAGGCGAGCCACATCTTCAATTTGCTGGACGCGCGTGGTGTGATTTCGGTGACTGAACGGCAGGCCTACATCGGACGTGTGCGGACGCTCGCCAAGATGTGCGCAGATGCATTTGTGCAGACGGCCGCGGGTGGGGC
>CAZWSE010000089.1:12592-13958 GCA_964636575.1 uncultured Sulfitobacter sp.
CTAATGGGTAAGTTTTTAGCGGGGTTTCTTGTGTTTTCAGCCATTCTTGCAGGCGGGGCTATGTATTATTTGCAGGTCCACGCCTTTTATGAACCCGTTTCAGCCAATGGAACGGATGACGTGCAACTGACGTCTTTCTATTCCGAAACGCCAGAGCCGATCCTCTATGATAACTTTGAAGCTATTGACGCGGAAAGCTCGCCCATCCGGTATCGGGCGTGTTTCACGACGACGGCCAGTTTGGCGATGCTGACGGAAACCTACATCCCCTTTGAAAAAGCAGCACCGCGCAATGCGCCGGGATGGTTTGATTGCTTTGATGCGGCCGCGATTGGTGCGGAATTGCAGGAAGGCACAGCGCTGGCCTTCTTGGGCGAAAAGAACGTGGCTTTCGGGGTCGACCGTGTTGTGGCCATCACCCAAGACGGGCGCGGCTATGTCTGGCACGAGCTGAACAATTGCGGCGAAAAAGCCTATGACGGCACCATTGTGGGCGATGAATGCCCGGGACGTGAGACGGAAAGTGACAACTGATGCCTGACTTGCTGATCGAACTTCTGTCGGAAGAAATCCCCGCGCGCATGCAACACCGCGCCTGTGAGGATCTGAAGAAACTCGTCACGGACGGGCTGGTTGAAGCAGGGCTGACCTATGCCTCTGCCGCGGCCTTCGCCACACCGCGCCGCTTGGCGTTGACGGTTGAAGGTCTGTTGGATCATTCGCCCGCTGTGTCTGAGGAACGCAAAGGCCCCAAAGTCGGCGCACCCGATCAAGCGATCGATGGGTTCTTGCGCGGGGCAGGGGTGGCCCGTGAGGATTTGATCGAACGCGATGTGAAAAAGGACAAAGTCTACTTCGCCATCATCAACAAACCGGGCCGTCCCGCTGCCGAGATCATCGCCGAAGTTCTAGAAAAAACCATCCGCACATTTCCTTGGCCTAAGTCGATGCGCTGGGGTGAGGGGGCGTTGAAATGGGTGCGGCCTTTGCAGTCGATCCTGTGTATTCTGAGCGCCGAAGACGGGGCGACCGTGGTGCCGATGGACGTTGACGGGATTGCATCTGGCGACAGCACCGTCGGCCACCGCTTCCATGCGCCTGCGCGGTTCTCTGTGACCTCGTTTGAGGATTACACCACCAAGTTGAAACGCGCCTACGTGGTCTTGGACCCTGCCGAGCGTGCCGATCACATCTGGGCGGATGCCACCAATCAGGCCTTCGCAAGCGGGCTGGAAGTTGTTGAAGATAAAGGCCTGCTGGCCGAGGTTGCGGGGCTTGTTGAATGGCCGGTCGTGTTGATGGGGTCGATTGACGAGACCTTTCTTGGCCTGCCGCCCGAGGTTTTGCAAACCTCGATGAAAGAGCA
>CAZWSE010000090.1:0-13799 GCA_964636575.1 uncultured Sulfitobacter sp.
GCTGGAACCAGTCGCGGCAGGTGATGCGGTTGCCCGTCCAGTTGTGGAAGTATTCATGGGCTATGATCGCCTCAATACGTTCAAAATTCATGTCTGTGGATGTCTCGGGACTGGCCAGAACTGCGGAAGAGTTGAAGATGTTCAGCCCTTTGTTTTCCATCGCTCCCATGTTGAAGTCGTCCACGGCTACGATGTTGAACACGTCCAGATCGTATTCGCGTCCGTAGATCGTTTCGTCCCACGCCATCGATTTCTTGAGCGCCTCCATCCCGAAGGCGCATTTGCCTTCGTCGCCTGCGCGCACATAAAGGTTCAGATCAACGTGGCGGCCGGACATGGTGATGAATTCGTCTGTGTGGGGGATCAGCTCACCCGCGACCAATGCAAAAAGGTAGGCCGGTTTCGGCCAGGGGTCGTGCCATTCTGCGCTGTGTTTGCCGGTGCTTGTGGGGTTCCCGTTGGACAGCAGCACCGGATGTGGCCCGTTGATGGTGACTGTAAAGACGCTCATCACGTCGGGCCGGTCGGGGTAGTAGGTGATCCGCCGGAAGCCTTCGGCCTCGCATTGGGTGCAGTACATGCCGTTCGACATATAAAGCCCTTCGAGCGCTGTGTTGGTTTCGGGTGAGATTTCGACCGTTGCCTCAAAGAGGAAGGGCGCATCAGGGACGGCGGCGGTGAGCCCTTTGTCTGTGACTTCGGGTGTGATTGCTTCGCCGTCGATCTTGGCTTCAATCAGCGTCAGGTGTTCGCCGTGCAGGAAAAACGTGCGGTCTGCGGCGTCTGGATTGGGTCTGAAGGCGATCCGGCTGATCACTTGCGTTTTGGTCGGGTGCAGATGGAACGTCAGATCGACGCTGTCGACCAGATACCCGAAGGCTGTGTAGTCTTGCAGGTAGATCGTTTGGGGGGCTGCGTCGCGCATGTGTGACCTCTGGTTGTTGTTGGGGTGACGTTAAAAAGATCGGCCGCGATGGGCAAGGCGGGGTTTCGATTGTTCTGTTGCGGTCTATGTAGCGCTGCATGACTGTTTTACTGTGGTTCAAACGCGATTTGAGGGTGGCCGATCATGCTGCCTTGGCCCGTGCTGCGGCGCTGGGCCCTGTGTTGCCGATCTATGTGGTTGAGCCTGAGATGTGGGCGCAGCCTGATATGTCGGGGCGGCAGTATGCATTTGCGCGCGAGAGCGTTTTGGATTTGCGCGATCAACTGGCCGAGATTGGGTTGTCTTTGAGTGTCCGTGTGGGCGATGTGTGTGAAGTGTTCGCTGATACGCAGGCGCGGTACGGGGTTACCCAGTTGGTCAGCCATGAGGAAACGGGCAATGCTTGGACATATGCCCGTGATCGTGATGTGGCGGCTTGGGCCCGCGCGAATGGCGTGCTTTGGGAAGAATATGCCCCTGCCGGTGTCGTCCGTCGTTTGAATGGTCGCGACGGCTGGGCCGCCAAGCGCAACGGGTTTTTGCGGCAACCGACGGTTGAGGTGCCTGCGCGGGTTGAGGGCGTCGCGGCTGAAAGCGATGCTTGGCCGGATTTGCTGCCAGAGGACTGCCTGCACCGTCAGACGGGAGGTCGTTTGTATGGGTTGTCCTTGCTGGGTGGGTTTTTGACCGAGCGGGGGGAGACGTATCGGCGGTCTATGTCCTCGCCTGTGACGGGGGAATGGGCCTGTTCGCGGTTGTCGCCACATCTGGCCTTTGGCACTTTGTCGGGGCGTGAGGTGGCGCAGGCGGTCTCGGCCCGTGCGTCGGAAGTGCGTGGAACCTCAACCGGTTGGAATGGGTCGCTAAAGTCGTTTCAGGCGCGTTTGGCATGGCGCGATCACTTTATGCAAAAGCTGGAGGACGAGCCTGCGATGGAGTGGCGGTGCCTTCATTCGGCCTACGCTGGGATGCGTCCTGATGTGCCGGATGCAGCACGGCTAGAAGCTTGGCAGAAGGGTGAGACGGGGCTGCCTTTTGTGGATGCCTGCATGCGGTATTTGAATGCCACGGGGTGGTTGAACTTTCGCATGCGGTCGATGGTCATGGCAGTGGCGTCCTATCATCTTTGGCTGCATTGGCGCGAAACAGGGCTGCATTTAGCGCGTCAGTTTACGGATTATGAGGCGGGGATTCACTGGCCTCAGGTGCAGATGCAATCGGGCACCACGGGCATGAACACGGTGCGTATTTATAACCCTGTGAAGCAAGGGAAGGATCAGGATCCGACTGGCGTGTTTACGCGTCGTTGGGTGCCTGAACTGGCTGAGGTGCCGGATGTTTACCTGCAAGAGCCTTGGCTATGGGAGGGCGCGGGCAGCCTGTTGGGGCGCCGCTATCCCGAGCCCATTGTCAATGTGACCGAGGCTGCGCGTCTTGCCCGTGACCGCGTTTGGGCGGTGCGTAAGGGCGGCGCGTTCCGCGCAGAGGCGGGGCAGGTCATTGCCAAACATGCGAGCCGCAAGGACAGCCAAGGCCATTTTGTGAATGACCGTGCGCCGCGGCGAAAGCCCAAAACAAAGACAGACAGCCGTCAAATGGGGTTTGATTTTTAGATGCCCAAGATGCGCCGCAAAGGGGATTTGCCGACCAAGACCTGCGCCACCTGTGGTCTACCGTTCACATGGCGCAAGAAGTGGGCGAAGGACTGGGAAAACGTCCGCTATTGCAGTGAAAAATGTCGTCGGTCCTCCGACGTTAAGAAATTGGTAAAGTAATATAACCAAGCTTGTTGCCTATCGGAAACTTTTGTTCTAATTGCTGCATACTACCGTATACGACCTGCGAATATTGCTTGTGAAAAAGGAACGACCTATGGGCAACCGGATCAATCGTGCAGAGCTTCAAGTATCGCCTGAATTGGTGGAGTTTATCGAGGCCCGCGCCTTGGACGGGACGGGCGTTTCTGCCGATACATTTTGGGACGGTCTGTCTGCCCTGATCCATGACTTTGGCCCTGAAAACAGTGCTTTGCTGCAAAAGCGCGAAGATATTCAAACCCAGATTGACCAATGGCATTTGGCGCGGCGCAACCAGCCGCATGACCATGATGCGTATCAGCAATTCCTGCGCGAGATCGGGTATTTGCTGCCTGAGGGCGATGCTTTTGCGATTGAAACGGCCAATGTGGACCCCGAGATTGCATCGGTCGCTGGCCCGCAGCTTGTCGTGCCGATCACCAATGCGCGCTATGCGCTGAACGCGGCCAATGCCCGTTGGGGCAGCCTTTACGACGGGTTTTATGGTACCGATGCGATGGGTGCTTTGCCGCCCAAAGGGGGCTACGACAAAGGCCATGGTGCCCGCGTCGTTGCGCGGTCGCGTGTGTTTTTGGATGAAGCGTTCCCGATTGAAGGGGGCAGCCATGCGGATGCCCAGCGATATTATGTCAACGAAGGTGCCTTGTTGATTGACGATTTGCCGCTTGCCGATCCGTCCAAGTTTGTGGGCTTTGCGGGGCACCCAAAAGCGCCATCCGCTGTTGTGTTGTGCAACAACGGGTTGCATGTGGAACTGGTCTTTGACCGCACCCATCCAATTGGCAGCCGCGATCAGGCCGGATTGGCGGATGTTGTTCTGGAATCCGCGCTTTCTGCGATCATGGATTGCGAGGATTCGGTTGCTTGTGTGGATGCCGAAGACAAGGTTGAGGCCTATTCCAACTGGCTTGGCTTGATGCGCGGTGACTTGGAGGCCAAGCTTGAGAAGGGCGGTCAGACAATCACCCGCCGTTTGAATGAGGACCGCGCGTACACTGGCCCTGACGGGAAATCTGGCGTCACGTTGAAAGGCCGCGCCCTGATGTTGGTCCGCAATGTGGGCCACCTGATGACCAACCCTGCCATTTTGGACCGTGACGGCAATGAATGCTTTGAGGGTCTGATGGATGCGATGATCACCACGTTGATCGCCATGCATGATCTGAAACGCGATGGCGGCAATTCGGTTGAAGGGTCTGTCTATGTCGTGAAGCCCAAGATGCACGGGCCTGAAGAGGTCGCGTTCGCCGATCGCACGTTCAGCAAGGTTGAGGATATCCTTGGCTTGCCCCGCAATACTGTCAAAATCGGCATTATGGATGAGGAACGCCGCACCACAGTGAACCTGAAAGAATGTATCCGCGCCGCCAAATCCCGTGTCGCCTTTATCAACACCGGCTTTCTGGATCGGACGGGCGATGAAATTCACACCTCTATGGAGGCCGGTCCCTTTAGCCGTAAGGATTTCATCAAGCGCAAGGCTTGGATCGGTGGCTATGAGAACCAGAATGTCGATATTGGTCTTGAGTGTGGTTTGAGCGGCAAGGCCCAGATCGGCAAGGGCATGTGGGCAATGCCCGATATGATGGCCGCCATGTTGGAGCAAAAGATCGAGCACCCCAAATCTGGTGCCAACTGTGCTTGGGTGCCGAGCCCGACTGCCGCCACTTTGCATGCGCTGCATTATCACAAGGTGGATGTCTTTGCCGTGCAGTCCAAGCTGAAGGCGGGCGGGCGTCGTGCCTTTGTGGAGACTGTTCTGGATATTCCTGTCGCGTCCTACCGCAAGTGGTCCGAGGCCCAGATTTTGCGCGAGGTCGAGAACAATGCCCAAGGTATTTTGGGCTATGTTGTGCGCTGGGTTGATCAGGGTGTCGGTTGTTCCAAGGTGCCTGATATGAATGATGTCGGCTTGATGGAAGACCGCGCCACCTGCCGGATTTCCGCCCAACATATTGCCAACTGGTTGCATCATGGCGTTGTGTCCGAGGCTCAGGTCCGCGCTGCGATGGAGAAGATGGCCGCCGTTGTTGATGGCCAGAATGCGGGCGATGCTGCCTATGTGCCGATGGCCCCGTCGTTTGATGGTATTGCCTATCTCGCCGCCTGCGATCTGGTGCTTGAGGGCCGCGTGCAGCCGTCGGGCTATACCGAGCCTGTGCTGCATGCCCGCCGTTTGGAATTGAAGGCGTCCCAATCCAGCTGAGGATGGGTCTTTGCGGACCCATCTTACCCGCCCCCTAGACCCCTATGTACCATGAGGATGACATTATGACTTCTGTAACACTTGATGCTGCTCGAAAGACGATTGCTGCGACCCTCGCGAAGGGTCGCGAAATGGGGCTGAAGCCTTTGTCTGCCGTTGTTCTGGACGCTGGCGGGCATGTGATTGCCTTTGAGCGCGAAGATGGTGCTGCCCCCGGTCGATTTGCGATTGCCCAAGGCAAGGCCTATGGATCGGTCATGTTGGGGATGGCTGGTACTGCCCAGATGGCCCGTGCCGAGGCTCAAGCCTACTTTATGGCTGCTGTGAATGGCGTCTATGGCGGTCAGGTTGTGCCTGTGCCGGGCGGTGTGTTGTTGAGAGATGCTGATGGTGCCGTGATTGGGGCTGTTGGGGTCACCGGTGATACGTCAGACAATGATGCGATTGCTGCGATGGCGGGCATCGAGGCTGCCGGTTTAAGAGGCGAAGTCTAAGGGCTTTGGCGGGTTGCCCCTAAGAATGGTGGTTTTCTTAACCACATATGCGCTATATTGAGTGTGAGATCCGTTTCACAAGCAACAGGCTTTGCATGACCCGTCCTATCGTTGGCATTATCGGCAACCAATATCTGATCAATGATCAATACCCCGCCCATGCGGGCGGGGAGATGAATTCCGAGGCTGTGGCGGCTGTGTCGGGCTGTATGCCGATGCTGATCCCTGCGGACCCGCGCTTTGTTTCTGTTGACGAATTGCTTGAGACTTGCGACGGCTTTTTGCTGACGGGCGGGCGCCCCAATGTGCATCCTGAGGAGTACGGTGAGCTTGAGACCGAGGCCCATGGCACGTTTGACCGTGCCCGCGATGCCATTGCCTTGCCGCTTGTGCGGGCTTGTGTTGAGCGTGGTCAGCCTTTCTTGGGCATTTGCCGTGGCTTCCAAGAGGTCAATGTGGCCATGGGGGGGACTTTGCACCCCGAGATCCGTGATTTGCCTGGCCGTATGAACCACCGCATGCCCCCCGATGGCACATTGGAAGAGAAGTTCGAGCTGCGCCATGCCGTCACCTTTAGCGAGGGTGGTCCGTTTCACCGTTTGATGGGATCGTCCGAAGTGATGACCAATACGTTGCACGGGCAGGGTATTGTGAAGGCTGGCCGGGGTATCGTTGTGGATGGGCATGCCCCTGATGGGACCCCAGAGGCGATTTATGTTGAGGGCGCGAAGGGGTTCACCTTGTCTGTGCAGTGGCATCCTGAATGGGATGCGGCCAATGATCCTGTCTCACGACCGCTGTTTGAAGCCTTTGGCGCGGCTGTGCGCGCTTGGGCGCAGGGTGACTTGGCGGTGTCTTTGAAATCTGCTTGAGGTTTGAGGCGCCGCGGGATGGGTCGAGACCCATCTTACAGAAGAGATGGTGTGGGGGATGGGTCAAGACCCATCTTACGTGAGCGCACCATAAGGGTGTTTTGGCACTGTTGCTTTGTCGCGGTGGATCGAGCTTGGCAGCCAGTCTGTAGGGTTTGCACAAAGACCGGCCTGAACGGGTGCCGCATAGATGAACTGTTTGTGCGCATCTAAGTCTTGCTTGTCCCTGATGTGATGTTCCCAGAACCTGCGTTGCCAGATGCCTTTTTCGCCTCGTTCTATCTGCTGCGCGTTGCGGTTCGGGGCGGGAGGCAATCCGCGTGAGAAGTTTGATTTTATCATGCGCCATCTCAGGCTGAAGTCGGCGTCTTCTGGGGGCAGGGTCCAGATCATATGGGTACAATCGGGAAGAACCACGGCAGCATCTATGGTAAAGGGATGTGCTTGGAGTGTGACCCGCACAGCGTGACGCAGCCTATCTAAGTGTTGGATCAGCAAATCGCTTTGCCTGTCGATCAGCCGCGATGTGAAGAAGTATTGCCCGCCGGGGATATAGAGCCGTTTGTACTGTGCCATAGCGTTTGGATGGCATGGGCTTGGTTAAAGGCTGATGAACGTAAGATGGGGTCTGGCCCATCTCACGTTTCATGTTTGCCTCCGGCGGGAGTATTTTGAAAGGGTAAAGGTTTAGGTCACGAAGTCGAAGTCTTTGTTGAGCGGCAGCCGTGTGGGGCGTTTGCCGGTCAGGTCGAAGATTGCATTGGCGAGCGCTGGCATCGAGGGGGGTGTTCCGGGTTCGCCCGCGCCGCCCATGTGTTTGTTGTTTTCCAAGACCTGCACTTCGATGTTCGGGGTCGTGTGCATCCGCAGCGCGTCATAGTCGGGGAAGTTCCCTTGCTCGACCTGACCGTCCGCAAAGGTGATTTCACCCATCACAGCCGCAGACAGCCCGTAGACCAGCCCGCCCATCATTTGTGCTCTTACATTGCGCGGGTCCATTGCCATGCCAACATCGCAGGCGATCCATGCGTTTTTGATGCGGATCGCGCCATCTTCGTCGGCGATTTCGATCACTTCCGCTACGGGGGTTCCGAACGAATAGGTGAAGGCGACCCCGCGGCCTATGCCTTGCGGTGTTTGGCCGGTCCATCTGGACATTTCTGCGACCGTTTCGAGTACCTTTGCGCTGGGCGCGTGGGTGCCCGCGATCAGGTCTTTGCGAAAGGTAAGGGGGTCTGCGCTTGCGGCATGGGCCAGCTCGTCCATGAAGGTTTCATGGAAGAATCCGTTGAACGACGACCCGACGGACCGCCAGAACCCTTGTGGCACTGAAATGTCTGCCAGATAGCCTTCCATTTTGTAGTTTTCGATACCGTAGGGTTGATCGAATGCACCTTCCATATGGGCTTTGTCCGGGCCGGGAGGGGCCATGCCTGTGAGCCGGATTGCCGCCTGTGCTGCCAGCGCGGGGGCTGCGATTTTGCCGTGCATCTGAACCAGTTTGCCGTCTTTGACTGCCCCTTTGAACCGCGCAACAGCGGCGGGGCGCATGAAGTCGTGCCGCATGTCTTCTTCGCGCGACCATGTGACTTGCACCGGCGTGTCGGGCAGTTCTTTGGCCACTTGGGCTGCGAGCACCGAGAAGTCGTATTCACCGCGCCGTCCGAACCCGCCGCCCATGAAGGTTGTGTGTACTGTCACGGCGTCGTCTTCCAGCCCTACGGCTGCGGCGCATTTTTGTTGCACCACGATGGGGGCTTGGTTACCGCACCACATGGTCAGGCTGTCGGCTGTGTAAAGCGCTGTGGCGTTCATCGGTTCCATCGTCGAATGGGCGAGCCATGGGACCTCGTATTCTGCTGTCAGCTCGGTCGCGCCTTCGATTGTGGCCGCCACGTCGCCATCGTCGCGGAAGGCTGAGTTGGGTTCAGTGTCGAACGCGGCTTTGATTTCAGTCAGCAGTGCGTCTGTCGTTTGCGGATAGTCTGCTGCCGCCCATTCGATGTTCACTGCCTCAGCCGCTTGGAAGGCCAGCCATGTGTTGGTCGCGATAACCGCGATGCCGCCTTCAAGCGGGATGATCTTTTCGACGCCGGCCATGTTTTCTGCGTCAGTGGCGTCATAGGACACCATGGCCGCGCCCCGGTTCGGGTTCATGCGCACGGTTGCGAATTTCATGCCGGGCTGGCGCACGTCGATGCCGAATTCTGCGGTGCCAGTGACCTTGGACGTCATATCAACGCGGGGGGTGTCTTTGCCCAAATACCGCCACTGCGATGGGTCGCGCAGGGTGGGTTCTGTCGGGGTTATCGCAGCGGCGGCTTCTGCCAGCTCTTCATAGCTGAGCGTCGTGCCATCGGGGGCGATGACCTGGCCGTTTTCGGTTTTCAGCGTTGTGACATCTTGTGTCAGTTTGTCAGCGGCGGCTTGTTTCAAGGCTTCGCGGGCCGAGGCGCCGGCCATGCGCATTTTTTCGAAACCGTCGATGGTTGAGGTAGATCCGCCCGTGATCTGAAGCGAGAAGACTTTGCCAAGATAGCCCATCGCGTTTTTCATGTTCTCTTGCATCGAGGTGGTGGCGTAGTCTGCGACCGGCAGGCCCAGTCCGCCCATCACGTGGTTGTAGTAGGCCTGCGCCGGTGGACCGTGGAGCACGTTGATGGCGTCCATGTCCACGTCCAGTTCTTCGGCGACCATCGCGGCGAGGGTGCTTTGGATGCCTTGTCCCATTTCAGCGCGCGGTGCGATCAAGGTGACCCCGTCTTGGTTGATCAAGACGTAAGGGTTGAGCGAGGCCCCTTGCGTTGGCTGGAGCGGGTTTTCCATGTCTTTGCGCGCGTAGTAGGTGCCGAAGGCGACGCCGCCGACAATGGCTGCGGAGCCGATGAGAAAGGTGCGGCGGGCGATGGTTCCGATGCGTGACATGGCTTATGCCTCCTTCAGTTTGGCGGCGGCTGTTTTGACGGCGGCGCGGATGCGGGGGTAGGTGCCACAGCGGCAGAGGTTGCCTTGCATCGCGTCGTTGATGTCTTCGTCGGACGGGTCCGGATTTTCAGAAAGCAGGCTGGCGGCTTGCATGATTTGGCCCGATTGGCAGTAGCCGCATTGCGCGACTTGTTCGTCGATCCAGGCTTGTTGGATGATGGCCAGTGCGTCGGGTTGGCCGATGGCCTCGATCGTGGTGACCTCGCCCCAGACGTCGGATACGGCGACCTGACAGGAGCGGACGGCTTCGCCATCGATGTGGACGGTGCAAGCCCCGCAGGCGGCGACCCCGCAGCCGAATTTGGTTCCCGTCAAACCGATTTCGTCGCGCAAAACCCAAAGGAGCGGAACATCATCGGGCAGATCGACGGTGTGATCTTTGCCATTAACGGTGAGGGAGTGTGTCATGCGAGATCCACCTTTTTGTGACGTTATGACAAAATTAGTCTAAAGTGTCAGGATGTCAATTGACATAATCAACAAATTTTGTCAGATCGTCAGTATGCGCTTTCTTCCGCCTGATCCGAAACATGATGCCATCTTGAATGCGGCTTGGGACGCTGTGTCAGCCTATGGGTATCGCAAGACGTCGATGGATGACATTGCGAAGGGGGCGGGCATGTCGCGTCCTGCGCTTTACGTTCATTTCAAGAACAAGGAAGCCATCTGTAGGTCGCTGGTAGCGCGCTATTTTTATAATGCTATATGCGATGTGCATGAGGCTTTGAATGCAGACGGTGCGCTTGAGAAGAGGTTGCTGAACGCGTTTTTGGCCCAAGGCGGTGCGCTGGCTGAGACGTTGTTCACATCTGCGCATGGGCGAGAGATATTGGATGTCAGCACCGCGACCTGTGCCGATTTGGTGGCTGATGGTGAGCTTGAGCTGACGGGTGTCTATGCGCGTTGGCTGGAAGAGCAGAGCGCTGCGGGTGCTATCAAATTGTTGGCCAAGCCTGATCCGACCGCGAAAGCTTTGGTTGCCGCCTTGCACGGCATCAAATCTTCGTCAGGGGATTTTGCGGAATACCAACAGCAGATTGACGTGTTTGCGAAGATGACAGCGGCTGCTTTGAGCGTTTGATATACCTTATAATACCAATGGTTTATAAAGCACCGTTCATGTGGTTTCTGCGTTGAGTATTGCGGTTCTATCGCCTGCGCGCGAAACACATTTTGAGCCGGTTTTAACGCCGCTCGCCCGTCACGCTTGGGGCTGACAGTCTGACGCGTTCTGTCTAGAACATGCGAGCATAGTAAGTGGATAGACCTGTAGTCTGCTTTAGGAGAGCCTCATGAAATGGATTGATGTGCCACCTGTCTGGCTGCTTGGGTTTATTGTGCTGGCCTGGCTTCAAGCGCGCTTTGTGCCGCTTGGGTTGTCGCTGGGCTATACGGTCGCTGGATTGCTGGGTGGCCTTTTGGTCGGGGCGGGTTTGATATTGATCGTTATGGCGGCGGTCGAGTTTCGCCGTGCCCGCACCACGATCATCCCGCATGAAACGCCAAGCCAGTTGATACAATCGGGCATCTTTTCAAAGTCGCGAAACCCGATTTATCTGGGCGATGCTTTGATCCTGACCGGATTAATCCTGCGGTTTGATGCGGTGCTGTCACTGCCTTTGGTGCCGATCTTTATCTGGGTCATCGAAAAGCGGTTTATTGAAGGTGAAGAAGACCGGATGCGCCGCACCTTTCGGGTGGATTTTGCCCGGTATTGCGAAAAAGTGCGGCGTTGGGTCTGATCGTTCCGGCGCATTTGTCGCAAAGTTGCTCCCTCCTGTTGCGAAATATTATTGCGCAGGGTAGATGGATATTCTGAAAATTCGACTATGTTGCACCGCAGCAAAACGCGAAAAGGGGATCAAGAGTGAAGATCGGGACGTTAAAAGAGACGTATCAAGACGAGGCGCGGGTCGCGATGACCCCCGAAAGCGCTGCGCAACTGCAAAAACTGGGCCATGAGTGCATCATCGAAACCGGTGCAGGCGAGGCCGCAGGTTTTTCCGACGCTGTTTATAAAGACGCAGGCGTGACTGTTGCCAAAACGGCCGCCGCTGTTTTCAAAGATGCCGATGTGCTGACCAAGGTGCGTCCGCCCTCTGACGCGGAAGCCAAGAAATTGCGCGCGGGTCAAACTCTGATTTCGTTCTTTTATCCTGGATCCAATGAGGCCTTGATGAAGACCGCCGCCGACAAAGGCGCCACGGTCATCGCGATGGATATGGTGCCCCGCATCAGTCGTGCCCAGAAGATGGATGCTTTGTCATCCATGGCCAATATCGCGGGCTACCGTGCTGTTATCGAGGCCGGTAACAACTTTGGCCGCTTCTTTACGGGGCAGGTCACGGCTGCGGGCAAGGTCCCGCCTGCCAAGGTTTTGGTCATCGGTGCCGGTGTGGCTGGTTTGGCCGCGATTGGGACCTCGACCTCGCTCGGTGCGATTACATACGCCTTTGACGTGCGTCCCGAAGTGGCCGAGCAGATTGAATCCATGGGCGCTGAATTTGTGTTCCTAGAGTTTGATGCCTCTGAATTGCCTGATGGTGCCGCAACGGGTGGGTATGCCCCGCCCAGCAGTCCTGAGTTTCAGGCCAAGCAGCTTGCCAAGTTCCGCGAGATTGCCCCTGACATTGATATCGTGATTTCAACAGCCCTTATCCCGAACCGTCCGGCCCCTGTGCTCTGGACCGAGGATATGGTTGCTGCGATGAAGCCCGGATCGGTCATTGTTGACCTTGCCGCCGAGCGTGGTGGCAACTGTGAGCTGACCCAGATGGACAAGAAGGTCGTCACCAAGAACGGTGTCACGATCATCGGTTATACTGATTTCCCAAGCCGGATGGCGACACAGTCGTCCACGCTTTATTCCAATAATATCAGACATATGATGGCCGATCTTACACCGGAAAAAGACGGTGTGGTTGTTCATGATATGGAAGATGATGTGATCCGTGGCGCGACAATCGCCCATGAGAAAGCTGTTACTTTCCCGCCGCCGCCGCCCAAGGTTGCTGCGATTGCCGTGCAGACTAAGGAGAAGCCCAAAGAGCTGACTCCTGAGGAAGTGCGTGCCGCCGAGACCGCCGCCTTCAAACAACAGACCAAGACCCAAGTCGGCCTTTTGGCTGGCGGTGGTTTACTGTTGTTGCTGGTTGGGTTGATCGCGCCGCCGAGCTTTATGCAGCACTTTATCGTCTTTGTGCTGGCGGTGTTTGTCGGCTTTCAGGTTATCTGGAACGTCGCCCACAGCCTTCATACGCCATTGATGGCCGTTACCAACGCGATTTCATCGATCATTATCTTGGGCGCATTGGCCCAGATCGGGTCGGGGTCTTGGTTGGTGATGATATTGGCCGCTGCGGCGGTGTTTATGACCGGGATTAACATCTTCGGTGGGTTCCTCGTGACACGGCGTATGCTCGCCATGTTCCAGAAGTCTTAAGGGGTAGGGATTATGCTTGGATTTACGACCGCGGCCTATGTTGTCGCAGCCATTCTTTTCATCCTGAGCCTTGGCGGTCTGTCTGGTCAGGAAAGTGCGAAACGCGCCGTATGGTACGGCATTGCGGGTATGGCCTTGGCCGTGGTTGCAACTTTGATTGGCCCCGGCTCTGGCTTGTGGCTGTTGTCATTGATCCTGATCGCGGGGGGTGGTGCTATTGGCTACCAACTGGCGACCAAGGTGCAAATGACCCAGATGCCCGAACTGGTTGCTGCCATGCACAGCCTTGTGGGTCTGGCTGCCGTTCTGGTAGGTCTGATTGCCCATTTTGAGATCGGCAATGTCGCTGCGATGCTTGCAGACGGCGTTGACCCCAAAACGATGGGCACCTTTGAGGCCTTGATCGCCAAGAAAGACGCTACCGAAATCGGTATTCTGCGCGTTGAGCTGTTCTTGGGTATCTTTATCGGTGCAATCACCTTCACCGGTTCTGTCATCGCCTACGGCAAGTTGGCCGGCAAGGTCGACAGTGCTGCAACCAAGCTGCCTGGTGGTCATCTGCTGAACGCAGGTGCTGCGGGCCTGAGCCTGCTCTGCCTCTTCTGGTACATGGGGTCCGGCGGGTTCTTCCCCGTTCTGCTGATGACCTTGGCCGCCTTGTTTATCGGCTATCACCTGATCATGGGCATTGGTGGCGCGGATATGCCTGTCGTTGTGTCCATGCTGAACAGCTATTCGGGCTGGGCTGCTGCCGCGATTGGGTTCTCGCTCGGGAATGACTTGCTGATCGTTGTGGGCGCACTTGTGGGCTCCTCCGGTGCGATCTTGTCGTACATCATGTGTAAGGCGATGAACCGGTCGTTTGTCTCTGTGATCTTGGGCGGCTTTGGTGGCCCTGCGGGTGAGCAGATGGCCGTTGAAGGCGAACAGGTTGCCATTGATGCAGACGGCGTTGCTACGGCCTTGAACGAGGCCGACAGCGTTGTGATCATTCCGGGCTACGGTATGGCTGTGGCGCAAGCCCAGACCGGCGTGGCCGAGTTGGTCCGCAAGCTGCG
>CAZWSE010000091.1:0-13645 GCA_964636575.1 uncultured Sulfitobacter sp.
TGAAACACTGTCAAAACGCTCCTCGCGTTGTTCTAGAAACTCAGCCAAAATGACCCCGCAAGTGACCGTGCGGTGACCGCGGACTGCATGTCGCAATGTTCCATGAGGTCAAACACGTCGCGCGGAACTCGCTAAGTGTCGCAGACAAATCAGTTTTCCGGGGCAAAAAAGTTTGGTGGACCCTAGCGGGATCGAACCGCTGACCTCCTGCATGCCATGCAGGCGCTCTCCCAGCTGAGCTAAGGGCCCTTCAAACCGTATGGGTCGCAAAACCCGTGCGCGGTGAATAGGCGCAAGCCAGCGCGGGATCAAGCGAAAAACTGACCCGCGCAGGCGTCTTTTTCAGATGTCAGTCGTCGTCGTTGACAGCAACGTCTTTCAGATCATCGAGAGGAACAGTATCTTCGTCTTCCTCGTCGTCATCCAGAATGTCATCGCCCAGATCCACATCGACATCTTCGTCGTCATCGAGCACCAGATCATCGTCTTCGGTCTCCGCCTCTTTTTGCTTGGCTTTGGCCGTCACGGCATCCTCGGCATCGGCTGCAATCATCCGGCTCTTGCCGTTTTGCATCTCAACCACGTCACCTGTGTAGGGGCTGACGATCGGTGTTTTGTTCAGGTCGTAAAAGCGTTTGCCAGTGGTCGGGCAAATGCGTTTCGTACCCCATTCTTCGTTGGGCATGTGAAATCCCCTTATATAAATCTGATGAGTCTTGTCGACGATTCCTGCGACGTGCCATATGAAGGATGCACTGTCAAAGGCAATCGCCAATTCCAAGGGACAGATATGGGCAACACAGTCCTAAAGGGCAACCCCGACATACCGCTCACCCTGCGCAGATCGGCGCGGGCACGGCGGATTTCGCTGCGCATATCGCAGCTCGACGGGCGGGTGACACTGACCCTGCCCGAAGGGGTGCCCGAATCCGAGGCCATAGATTTCGCACGCACCAAACAAGACTGGATCGCCAGCCATCTGGCCAAACAACCCAAATATGAACCGCTCGGGTTCGGGTCCGAAATCATGCTCAGCGGCAATCTCTACACTATCACGCAGGCCACCGGCAAACGCATCACCGTGCAAGACCGCGACATCGCAGTGCCGGGCGCACCGGAGCAAGTGGCCGCACGGCTCAAAGGGTTCCTGCGCAGCACAGCCCGCGAACGGCTGACCTCGGCGTCTGATGACTATGCGCAAGCCTTGGGCAAACCCTACACACGCATTTCAATCAGGGACACGCGGTCGCGCTGGGGGTCTTGCTCCAGCGAAGGGGTGCTCATGTATTCGTGGCGGCTGATTATGGCCCCGCCCGAGGTCTTGGACTACGTGGTCGCCCACGAGGTGGCGCACCTTTCTGAGATGAACCACTCAAAGGCGTTTTGGGACACGGTCGAACGGATATATGGACCCTACAAAGGACCGCGCAAATGGCTGCGGGACAATGGGACCAGCCTGCACAGGTTTCAGCTCTAGTTTGTGATCACAAGGGCCACGACTTGACTTCGCGGCATTTTGTGATCACAAATAACCCATGATGCTCAACCAAAAACCAATGGACACAGGCGGCGCGCAGCATGATCGGGTCTACCGCAGCCTGCGCAGCCGGATCATGCACGGGGATATCCCGCCCGGCCAACCCATGACCCTGCGCGGGATCGGGGCAGATTACGGTGTCTCCATGACACCCGCGCGGGAATCCGTGCGGCGGCTGGTGGCAGAAGGGGCGCTCTTTCTGTCCGCCTCGGGTCGGGTCTCAACGCCGGAACTGACAGCAGACAGGATCGAAGAACTGGCAGCGCTCAGGGCATTGATCGAGGTCGAGCTCGCCACACGCGCGCTGCCACGGGCACACATCGCACTGATCGAGCGCATGCAAGCGATCAACAGCGCCATAAGCGACGCAGTACACCAACGCGACGCAGTGGCCTACATTCGGACAAATCTGGAATTCCACCGCACGCTCTATCTTCGGGCACAAGCGCCCGCGATGCTGGCAATGGCAGAAACAGTCTGGCTGCAAATGGGGCCGACAATGCGGTCGCTCTACGACAAATTGCGCCGGTCGGAACCACCGCAATTCCACAAACTCATCCTCGCAGCCCTCAAAGCAGGGGATGAACCGGGCCTGCGTCTCGCAGTCCGGTCAGACGTGACACACGGGCTACGGATGCTTGCGACTTAACAGCCCTCAGCTTCTTCTTGGGAAAAATACCTCCGCCGGAGGCACAAAAAATCTCAGCAAACAGCCAGCAACAAAGCCTAAGCGGCCAACCCCTTAGACCCAAGCGACATATACTTGGACCGACGGTCCTGAATAAGCGCCTTGGCGGATTTGCCATCCAGATCGGTCAACATGACCTCAAGCGCAGACCGCACGGCAGCGATCGCATCCACAGGGGCACGGTGGGCACCGCCCACAGGCTCGGGGATGATCCGGTCACACACGCCCAAAGTATGCAAATGCTGGGCAGTCAGGCCCAAAGCCTCGGCAGCCTCACGCATCTTCTCGGCGTCCTTCCACAAGATAGACGCACAGCCCTCAGGGCTGATAACGGAATAAACAGAATGCTCCAACATGGCGACACGATTGGCAGTGGCAAACGCAACAGCACCGCCTGACCCGCCTTCGCCAATAATGACAGAAACCAAAGGCACACCAATCTGCAAACAGGCCTCGGTGGCACGGGCAATGGCTTCAGATTGGCCACGTTCTTCCGCGCCTTTGCCGGGGTAAGCACCGGGGGTATCGACCAAAGTGACCACAGGCAGACCAAAGCGATTGGCCATCTGCATCAAACGCACCGCTTTGCGGTAGCCTTCGGGGCGGGCCATACCAAAGTTGCGCTCGATCCGGGATTTGGTGTCATTGCCCTTCTCATGGCCAATCACCATAACGGGACGGTCATTGAAACGGGCCAATCCGCCCATGACGGCGTGATCATCGGCAAAGTTTCGATCTCCGGCCAGCGGAGTATATTCGTCAAACAAAGCGGCAATGTAGTCGCGGCAATGGGGACGCTCTGGATGACGGGCCACCAGACATTTGCGCCAAGGGGTTAGATCCTTGTACAAATCAGCCAGCAAAACCTTGGCCTTTTCGTCCAAAGCAGCGGCCTCTTTGGTCATGTCCACACCGTCGCCGGTCTTGGCAATCGCGCGCATTTCCTCGGCTTTGCCTTCCAGCTCGGCCAGCGGTTTTTCGAAATCCAGATATTGGGTCATTGGGGCTCCGGGTGATCGTGTTAAGCCCTATATGGCGGCGTTGAAGGGGCTTTGCAATGAAGGTCGTGCGGGTTAGGCTTGCGGCACAATCACAGACCCCAATCGCAAAGAGAGCCCCCATGCGCCCCATCATTCTCGTCGGCCTTCTCATGACCTTCCCGCTCGCAGGACAAGCGCAAAGCATCAACTTCGGCAACAACGGGTCGGAATGGGCACGCGACGGGGTCTGCGACGACCCACGGTTCGCAGGGCCGGGGATGGCGCAGTCGCTGGACGACGACGACCGGGGCAAAGACGCAGCAGACTGCAGAAACGCATTCAGGGACGGGCGGGTAAAGCTCTGGGTGCAGTCACAGGCGCAAGCCGCAACACAATGCAGCGCCATCCGGTTCGGAAACAATTCATCCGAATGGGCGCGGGATGGCGAATGCGACGACTACAGGTTCATCGGGCAGGGCATGTCATCAGTGCTGCTCTCCGAGGACATCGGACGCGACGCAAGAGACTGCAAAGCACTCTGCAACGCAGGGGTGATCTTCCTGCGAGATTACTAAAGCTTAAACACCAAAAACGACCGGATAAAGCGATGCGACAAGCAGCGCGGCCATGGTCCAATTGAACACAGCCAAACGACGCGGGCTGGACAGCCAGGTGGTCATCTGCTGGCCCAAAACAGTCCAAACACAAATCGACGGCAAATTGGTCGCGGCAAAAATCACCGACACCACAAAAACGGCCCAAAATGTCTGATCGGCAGCAAAGGCGGTAATGGCATAGGTCGCCATAAACCAGGCTTTCGGATTGACCCATTGAAACAAGGCAGCCTGCAAAAAGGTGAAAGGTTTGCCCTTAGCAGCACCCTTCTGGGCAGGGGCAGCAGTGGCAATCTTGAAGGCAAGATACAGCAGATAGGCAACGCTGATATAGGTCAGAACAATCTGAATAAGGGGATAGGCATCAAAGACGCGGATCAAACCAAAGCCCAGGGCCAAAACCATAAACGAATGGCCCAAGGAAATGCCCAGCATATGGGGAACAGTACGGCGAAAGCCGTAATTCGCACCCGAGGCAAGCAACATCATATTGTTCGGACCGGGGGTGATCGACGACACAAAGGCAAATGGGATCAACCCGTAGATCAAAAGCTCAAAACTCATACCGCCCACAAACACGCAAGCAGGGCAGAATAACAAGCAAAGAAAAAGGGCAGCCCGCAGGCCACCCCCTTTACCCTTTGAAAAATACTCGCGCCGCAGGCAAGCCCTCAGCCCGAAATCATCTCGGATTGTTTGACGATAACCTCAGCCTGCTTGATGGAGGCAATATCAACCAAACGGCCCTTATAAACGGTGGCACCCTCGCCATTGGCCTTGGCCTCTTCCATGGCAGCCAAAATTTCACGGGCCTCGGCAACAGCCTCAGCAGAGGGGGTGAAGACTTCATTGGACAAAGCAACCTGCTTGGGGTGAATGGCCCATTTGCCAACCATACCCAAAGTGGCAGAACGGCGCGCTTGGGCGCGAAAGCCCTCATCATCGCTGAAATCACCGTAAGGACCATCCACAGGCAAAACACCGTGGGTGCGGCAGGCGGCGACAATAGCAGCCTGCGCCCAGTGCCAAGGGTCAGACCAATGCTTCTGGCCGTCATGATACATGTAATAGTTCTCTTGGGTGCCACCGATACCTGTGGTCTGCATGCCCATAGAGGCGGCAAAATCAGCAGCGCCAAGGCTCATAGCCTGTAATCGCGGCGACGCCGCGGCAATTTCTTCAACATGGGCAATGCCAGCAGCGCTCTCGATGATGACTTCAAAAGCGATGGGTTTCGTGCGGCCCTTAGCAGCCTCAATGGACGACACAAGCGCATCTACGGCGTAAATGTCGGATGCACAGCCGACCTTGGGGATCATGATCTGGTCCAAACGGTCACCGGCTTGTTCGAGCAAGTCGACAACATCGCGGTACCAATAGGGGCTGTCGAGCCCATTGATACGCACAGACAGGGTCTTGGTGCCCCAATCGACAGAACCGATGGCCTCAATCACATTGGCACGGGCACTGTCTTTGTCAGACGGGGCGACGGAATCCTCAAGATCAAGGTTGATCACATCCGCAGCCGAGGCCGCCATTTTCTCGAAAATAGCAGGACGAGAGCCAGGGCCAAACAACTGGCATCGATTGGGACGGGCAACAGGGGTAGGCTGAATGCGAAAGCTCATGGGCGGGGCCTTTCCGGGGCGACTGAAAATTACAATTTTGGTTGGGCTGGAGGTATAAAATTGCGCGATGCTTCGCAAGCCTATTGTGCAGGCGCAGCAATTCAGGGTGAAACGACTCAACCGGACCGCAAAACACCAGCGCGCGAAAGATTTTCCTGACATATTGGGAATGAGCGCAATAATCTTGCAAGACACGCAGGCCAAAAGGCGCATTTCGCAGCAATTTGCGGGGACAAAACGTCAGGTTACGCGCAAAGTTCACTGGGGGCCTATCATGATCGAAACACCGTATCTTCTCTTCTTGGGCGACGCGCCCGACCAATTGGCAGCAAAAGTGGCGCAAGGCATCAAAGACTGGCGCCCTGACAACGCCGTGGGCCAATTCCGGATGGCAGGCTGCAACGCAGATGTCGGCATTGCTGATATGACGCTGGACGAGGCCAAAGCGGCAGGGGCCAAAACCCTTGTGATCGGCGTGGCCAACCGCGGCGGGGTGATCTCGCAAGCGTGGAAAGAGGTGTTAATCGAAGCGCTGGGCATGGGCTATGATCTGGCCTCTGGTCTGCACAACCTTCTGGGGGACGAAGCTGATCTGGTCGCCGCCGCGAAAGCGAACGGGCGCAGCCTGCACGACGTGCGTATCCCGTCGGTTGAATACCCCATCGCCAACGGTGTGAAACGCACAGGCAAACGGGTTTTGGCCGTGGGCACGGACTGCTCTGTCGGCAAAATGTACACGGCCCTCGCGCTCGATACGTCCATGCGCAAGAAAGGCATGAAAAGCACCTTCCGCGCGACAGGCCAAACCGGAATCCTGATCACAGGCGATGGCGTGCCACTGGATGCGGTTGTGGCCGATTTCATGGCCGGTGCTGTCGAATACCTGACCCCCGATAATGACGCAGATCACTGGGACATCATTGAAGGGCAGGGCAGCCTGTTTCATATCTCCTACTCCGGTGTGACCATGGCCTTGGTCCACGGCGGTCAACCCGATGCGCTGATCCTCAGCCACGAACCGACCCGCCCCCACATGCGCGGCTTGCCCGATTACAAGCTGCCCTCGCTTGAGGCCCTGCGCGACACGGCCTTGCCGCTGGCCCGCTTTGCCAATCCTGCCTGTGAGGTCATTGGTATTTCCGTGAACACGCAGCATCTGACCGAGGCCGAGGCCGCAGCCTGTCTGGCCGAGATTGAGGACCGCATGGGCCTGCCCACCGTCGATCCGTTCCGTGACAGCGCCGACCGTCTGGCCGACGCGCTCGCCCAGCTGTAAGATCGTTCGCACATGCTTGCCCCTGCCGGAGCCTCCGGCGGGGATTTATTTAGAACAAAGAAGGCCACACCCATGCGCTTGGATGTCACCCACGATACTTTCAAACTGGCGCAGGTGTTCACCATTTCACGCGGCTCGCGCACCGAGGCGAAAGTGCTGACCGTTCAAGCCACAGATGGCGCGCACCAAGGTCTTGGCGAATGCGTCCCCTATGCCCGCTATGATGAGACGCTTGCATCGGTTGAGGCCCAGATCAACGGCCTGCCCGATGGCGTGACCCGCGCAGCCCTTTACGATCTTTTGCCCGCAGGTGCTGCCCGCAACGCAGTGGATTGCGCCCTTTGGGACCTGCAAGCCAAACAGGAAGGCCGCCGCGTTTGGGACATTCTGGGCCTGCCAGCCCCGGCGCCCGAAATCACTGCCTATACCCTGTCGTTGGACACCCCCGATGCCATGCAAGCCCAAGCCGCAAAGAACAGTTTTCGGCCGCTGCTCAAGATCAAACTGGGCACGCCGGACGACATGCCCCGCCTTGAGGCTGTGCGTGCAGGCGCGCCCAAATCCACAATCATCGTTGATGCCAATGAAGGCTGGTCCGCAGATGTCTACGCTGATCTGGCCCCGCATCTGGTGCGGCTTGGGGTGGCGCTTGTCGAACAGCCATTGCCAGCAGGGGAAGACGACGCACTGATCGGGCTGGACCGGCCGGTCCCCGTCTGCGCCGACGAATCCTGCCATGACCGCTCCAGCCTGCCAAAGCTCAAAGGCAAGTACGATGTGGTCAACATCAAGCTCGACAAAACAGGCGGGCTGACCGAGGCACTGGCGCTCAAAGATGAGGCCATCGCACAGGGGTACAAAGTCATGGTCGGCTGCATGGTCGGATCATCGCTGGCCATGGCGCCTGCGACCATTGTCGCCCAAGGCGTGGCATTTACAGACCTTGACGGGCCGCTTCTCTTGGCCGAAGACCGCGACACACCGTTGGAATTTGACGCGGCAGGGGTGCACGCCCCCAAAGCCGCACTATGGGGATAAGCACATGCGCACAGTCTACGTAAACGGAGAGTACCTGCCTGAAAACGAAGCCAAAGTTTCGATCTTTGATCGCGGCTTCCTGATGGCGGACGGGGTCTATGAGGTCACATCGGTGCTGGATGGCAAACTGATCGACTTTGACGGCCACGCAGTGCGGTTGCAGCGGTCCTTGGATGAGCTGGACATGAACACCCCTGTCACCAAGGACGAGCTGCTCGAAATTCACCGCGAACTGGTGCGGCTCAACGACATCGAAGAGGGCATGATCTACCTGCAAATCACCCGTGGTGCGCCCGCAGATCGGGATTTCGCATTTCCAGATCCTGAAACAACTGCACCTACGCTGGTTCTGTTCACCCAAAACAAGCCCGGGCTTGCGGCCAGCCCTGTCGCGCAAAAAGGCATGAAAGTCATCAGCATCGAAGACATTCGCTGGGGACGTCGCGACATCAAAACAGTTCAGCTGCTCTATCCGAGCATGGGCAAGATGATGGCCAAAAAGGCAGGCGCGGACGACGCGTGGATGGTGCAGGACGGGTTTGTGACCGAAGGCACCAGCAACAACGCCTATATCGTCAAAGGCAACAAGATCATCACCCGCGCCAAGACCAACGACATCCTGCACGGGATCACCCGCGCGGCCGTGCTAAGGTTTGCAGAAGAGGCCCAGATGGAGGTCGAGGAACGCAATTTCACCATCCAGGAAGCCCAAGACGCGGACGAGGCTTTTATCACCTCTGCCAGCACCTTCGTGATGCCCATCGTCGAAATCGACGGCACGCCCGTTGGGTCAGGCACCGTTGGACGGGTCGCGCCTCGCTTGCGGGAAATCTATCTGGATGAAAGCCGAAAAGCCGCGATTTAAAGGCGTCTCGGCTCTCAAACCACCGATTCTGAGGCCAAATAGCAGCAGGTTCCCCCTGTTGCCGAACCCCTTGAGCATGTTAATACTTTCATCCGTAACGTCGGTAATCGTTTGAAGGAGTTCACATGCGTAAGAGAATGGGTGGCTTGCTCTTGGCGGCCGGCGTTGGGGTTCTTGGACTTTGGGGCAACTTCAATCAGGCGAAAGTGATCGAAACGGCAGTTGCAGATGCGGCCTCAACGGTGGCGTCCGAAGGTCGGCAAGGGATCGAAACCTTCGTAGAAGGCCGCGATATTCGGGTGACCGGTGTGGTCAACGACGCAACCGAGCGTGACGCGGTTTTGGCGGCCATGAACGAGGTCGAAGGCCGCCGCATTGTGATCGACGATTTGACGATCATCCCTGTGGCATCGCCGTTCACATTTGAGCAAATCAAAACCCCTAACGGGTCAGACTACATCGGCTTCGTGCCCAGCGAGATTGAGCGCAAAAAACTGACCCCCGCACTCGGACGCGCGGCCGCAGGGCTGACGTTAAGCTCTGGCGCGCCGGACGGGTGGAGCGACGCAATCATCGCAGGCAACGCAGGGCTTGAGACACTCAAATCCGGCACCCTAACGATATCGGACAAGACCATGACCCTGACAGGTCTCGCAGCCAACCCCGCCGCAAAAGAAGCAGCACTGGCCGCGATAACATTGCCTGACGGATTTACGCTGACCCACAGCATCGAAGAAGAAGATGACGGCAAGCCCTTTGAATTGGTCGCGGTCTTTGACGGGTCCAAAACCAAAATCGAGGGTAAGTTACCGGTTGGATCGAACATTGCAAACATGGCCTCAGGGCGCGGTCTCAGATCCGTCAGCACGGATGTTGTGACAGCCCAAATCGAAGACCCTGACGGGCTATGGCCTGAATTTGCACAGACAGGGCTCGCGGCACTGGGGCGTCTGTCCGAAGGGACGCTCAAGATGCAAGACAGGACGATGGTGCTCAGCGGCGTCGGCACGCCCTCTGGCAAAACCGACGCGGAATACCTGCTTGGGGCCTTGCCCGCGTCTTTGGATGTGACCGCAGATGTGCGCATCTACGACGACGGCCAGCCGATTGTCGTACGCGCGACCAAAGGATTTGGCACAGGCATCGTGGCGACCGAAGGCAAACTGCCGGTAGACTACAACATTCGCTCTGCGCGGATCACGGACCCCGAAGTTTTGCGCACCGGTTTTCTACCGGATGAAACGGGCTTTTTTGACAGCAATCTCAGGGCGGCCGCAGGGGCGTTGCTCCAGTTGCGCGAAGGGTCTTTAGAGGCGTCAGGCACTGCGGTGCGTGTGTCGGGTGTAGCAGGCTCGATTGCGATTTCAAAAACCGCGGTGGCCTTGCTGGAAGACCGTGTGGTTGGGGAACTGGTCACCGATATCACGGTCTATGATGACGGGAAGGACATCGCTCTTTCGGTCAAAAAGTCAGAAGACGGATCGCTGACTGCAACCTCCGGCAAATTGCCGTTCGGGGTGTCAGCAAGCGCCTTCGGGTTGGCGCCATCAAACTCTTTGACACAGGCCGCCATCGAAGATGACAGCGGCGCGTTTGATCCCAATGTGACCGCAGCCCTAAAGGCGCTGGCACCGTTGCAGTCAGGATCAATTGATGTGACCCCTGATCGCGTGGCGCTCAAGGGTGTCGCCCGCACGCCGATCGAAGAACTCGAAGCGATGACCGCGCTCAGTGTCTTGCCCAAATCGGTGAAACGCGACGTGGATATGACCGTGCTCGATGATGGGACACCTCCCTCCTATGAGGTCGAATTTATCGCCGCCCGTGGTGTTTCCGTCGATGGAAAGCTGCCAGCGGGGCTCGAAGCTGATGACATCGGGGGGCTGTTGGGTCTGTCCGTGAACGGTGCCGCGGCGCGAACCGGATTGCAGGGCGAACCGGATGCCGACAAGGTTACCATCGCAGGCTTCGGCCAGTGGCTGCCCGAGCTTGATCAAGGCACCCTTCGGATTGACGATGGCGCGGTCTCTGTGACCGGTGTGGTCAGCCCCGGTGCAGATGTTGATCTGGTGCGTCAGGGCATGGCCCGTACAATGGGCCAAGGTGTTAGCCTCGATCTGAGTGCGCCTTCAATTCTGCCCCCACGCGGGACGGTGCGCACCAATGTGCTGACACAACTTAGCGAACGGTTCATGGGCGTCGCATGGATGCCCGTGCTCCAGTTTGATCCGTCAGTGGCAGGCTGCGAAGCGCAAACCAACGCGGCCCTCGCCGAAAACAAGGTCAGTTTTGTCACCGGCTCCGCGCGGCTTGATGCGCAATCGGTGCGGGCGTTGAACCTTGTGGGGGCCATCGTGCGGCGCTGCGTTGAACGGGCAGGGCTCAAGGCCGAAGTCCAAGGACACACGGACGCCCAAGGCAGCGACGCAAACAACCAAGCGCTCAGCCAGCGGCGGGCCGACAGCGTGGTCGAAGCACTCGTGACGCGCGGGGTGCCCGCAGCAGGGCTCACAGGCGTCGGCTACGGCGAAAGCCAACCCATCGCCGACAACGGCACCGCCGAAGGGCGTGCCGCAAACCGGCGCACAACACTCAAATGGTCCCAGTGACCCCAACACACTGTCTCATAAGGGAGTAGAACTATGTTTCGCGAATGGGGATTTTTGATCACCGAAATGATCGGATTGCTGGCTGTGGCAGCGCTTTTGGGGCTGTTCATCGGATGGCTGATCTGGGGACGGCGCAGTGCGACAACCATCGACAGCACCGCATCCAACCAATTGCGGGATGATCTGGACAAATGCCGCGCACTGCACCGCGACAAAGACGCACGGATCGCAGAGCTTGAGGCTGACCTGAAAGAAAAGCGGATGGCACTGATGGCCGCACCGGCAGCAGCAACCGCAGCGCCACAAGCAGCCGCCAGCAAACCCTTGCGGGTTGTCGAAAACGACTTCGACGGCGACGGGATCGCAGAAGGTAAAAACGAAGGCACCAAACCGGCAACCCTGTCAGGACCACGCGGCGGCAAGGCTGATGATCTCAAACAGATCAAAGGGGTCGGGGAAAAGATGGAATTGCTCTGCAACAAGCTCGGGTTCTACCACTTCGACCAGATCGCGGCCTGGAACCGTGCGGAAGTCGCATGGGTCGACGCCAACCTCGAAGGGTTCAAAGGACGGGTCAGTCGGGATGACTGGGTGGCACAAGCCAAAATTCTGGCAGCAGGCGGCACGACCGAATTTTCAAAACGGGTCGACAAAGGCGACGTCTACTAAGACAGCGACCAAGCCAACGAAACAAACCGCGCCTGTGCAATCAGGGGCGGTTTTTTCATGGCGTCACGCCATCAAGGCTTGCCGACATTGTCGTTAAAGGCGACCTGAAATTCAGCCTGTTTGGCAGGGTCCACATCGGTCTGATAGTTGGATTTCCAATCGTCCATGGTCATGCCGTAAAAGGCAAAACGGGCGTCATCCTTGGACATCTCGATGCCACGCTCGGCAGCGGCTTCCTGATACCAACGGGACAGGCAATTCCGGCAAAAACCGGACTGGTTCATCATATCAATGTTCTGCACATCTGTGCGGTCCTGCATCAAATGCTGGCGCAAACGGCGAAAGGCAGCGGCTTCAAGCTCAAGTTGGGTCTGGGCGTCCATAAGGGTCTCCTCTTTGGATTATAGATTGGTACTTTCCAGCACCTCTTCAAGGATAGGGGCAAGACGGGCCGACCATTCGCGCTGACCGGCCTCGTCTTCAATCAAATCATTGCGCACTTCAATCAGCACATTCGGGCGACCGTGGCGCAGGGCATGACGATCCACAGCATCGCCGGGCAGGTGGCCTGTGTAGGGTTCATTGTCGCCCACGGTCAAATCCGGCTCGGCGCGCAAGCGGTCGATCAACGGGCGAGCCAGACGGTCATCACCGGCATATAAAACACCAATCTGCCAAGGGCGGGGCGGGCGGCCACGCAACTGCGGGGTGAAACTGTGCATAGACAACAGAACAGCGCGGTCACGGGCAGCAAGCGGGGCCAAGGCATCATGGTAAGGGCGATGACACAGGTTCAAACGCCTCTCGACCTCGGCAGCATCAGCATGACGGTTGGCGGGGATCAAAGTGCCGTCATAGAGCTTCATCAACAGGG
Source organism: uncultured Sulfitobacter sp. (assembly GCA_964636575.1). Taxonomy (GTDB): domain Bacteria; phylum Pseudomonadota; class Alphaproteobacteria; order Rhodobacterales; family Rhodobacteraceae; genus CAZWSE01. Next base: position 12,779 of record CAZWSE010000091.1, read on the forward strand.
TGGGGTCGTCTTCCCCGCGATTGGGGTCAATCACCAAACGAGAGAAATTAGAAGCAACAACAGGGGCATCCAAAGCAGCGCCTAAAAACTGGGACAGACCCAAAGCACCCACATCATAGGCGATATGACGGGCCATATCGGCAGCGGGCAGACCCAGATCACCGCCACCCACAGCGGCAGGGACAGTATTGGTGGCATGATCGCAGGTAACCAGCCAACGGCTCGAACGATCAGCGCCATGCACATGGAACGCATTATAGGTCATACTTTGAACCCCTTTTGATTTAGCTGTATGGGAGTTGCCAGCAGATGTGAATTCAATGATAAGCATGGCAAGACTGTTAGCGATAACACAAGTCGCACCGCCCATGCCGTAACCAGCACGAGGAACACGACCAGTATGAGACGCCACCGCAATGTAAAAATCGTCGCCACACTCGGGCCTGCGTCCAGCACATACGATATGATCCGCAAGCTGCATGAAACAGGGGCAGACGTGTTCCGGCTGAACATGTCCCACGGGACGCATGAGGAAATCGCGGAAAAGCACAGCATCATCCGGCAGGTCGAAACCGACACAGGCAGCCCGATTGCAATTCTGGCAGACCTGCAAGGGCCAAAACTGCGGGTGGGTGAATTCGCAAATGGCGAAGAAGACTTGGCAGAAGGGGCGGCGTTCCGGCTCGATCTGGACAAAACCAAAGGGACCATTGATCGGGTGTGCCTGCCGCATCCCGAAATCTTCGCGGCGCTCGAAGTGGGGGCGCATCTTTTGGTCAATGACGGCAAGATCAGCCTGAAAGTCACAGCCTGCGGGGCGGACTTTGCAGATTGCGTGGTCGAAACAGGCGGAACGATCTCAAACCG
>CAZWSE010000092.1:0-13597 GCA_964636575.1 uncultured Sulfitobacter sp.
CTGACCGCATCATCGTGGGTGAGACGCGTGGCGAAGAAGTGATCGACATGTTGCAAGCCATGAACACCGGCCACGATGGGTCGATGACCACAATTCACGCCAACTCTGCCCGTGATGGTGTCAGCCGTTTGGAAAACATGATCGCGATGGCTGGTATTGAAATGCCTCTGAAGGCTGTTCGGTCCCAGATTTCTTCGGCTGTGAACCTGATTGTGCAAGCTTCGCGTTTGCAGGACGGGTCGCGTCGTATGACCTCGATCACCGAGATCACCGGCATGGAAGGCGAAGTTATCTCTATGCAGGAAATCTTCCGCTACCAGCGTGTCGGCCTGACCCCTGACAACAAGATCATCGGTCACTTTACGGCCACCGGCGTGCGCAGTGCGTTTTCTGAACGCTTCCGCATGTGGGGCTATGATTTGCCGCCTGCGATCTTTGAACCCGTTGCGGCCGAGTAAGGAATAGATGTCATGAGTGCAGAACCAATTATTTATGGCCTGATTTTTGTCGGTGTCCTTGTGCTGGTCGAAGGCCTGTATCTGGTCATGTTCGGCAAATCCATCAGCCTCAACAGCCGCGTTAACCGCCGCCTTGAAATGCTGAACAAAGGTTCCGGCCGCGAAGAGGTGTTGGAACAGCTCCGCAAGGAGATGCAACAGCATATGAAGGCGCGGTCTATTCCGCTTTATTCATTGCTGGCTGATAAGGCCCAGAAAGCTGCCATCGCCTTTACCCCGCAACAGCTGATGATGATCATGGCAGCTGTGTCTGCCATTGCTTTTGTCGGGTTGTCCATCGGCACCGAAACCGAAGCCCCTGTGCGTGCATTGATGTCAATCGGTATGGGTATTGGCGGCGTCTTCTTTTGGGTGTCGTCCAAGGCGAACAAACGTCTGTCCATGATCGAAGAACAACTGCCCGACGCGGTTGAGCTTATGGTCCGGTCCTTGCGTGTGGGTCACCCTTTTGTCAGCGCCATTCAGATCGTTGCCAAGGAAGTCCAGGACCCGCTGGCCACCGAATTCGGCGTTATTGCCGATGAGGCTGCTTACGGCCGCGATGTGGGCGAAGCTTTGAAAGATCTGGCCGTGCGTCTTGATATGCAGGATTTGCGCTTTTTGTCGGTTGCTGTGACCATTCAACAGCAATCGGGTGGTAACCTCGCTGAGATCCTTGCAGGTCTTGCCAAGGTGATCCGTGCCCGTTTCCGCCTGTTCCGCCGCGTGAAAGCGATTACGGCTGAGGCCAAATGGTCAGGCAAATTCCTGTCCGGCTTCCCGATCATGGCCTTGATCGTCATCAACATCGGTGATCCGCACTACTATGATGAAGTGCGCGACCATCCTTACTTTATCCCCGCCTGCTTCGGCGTTGGTATCTTTCTTGCTGTTAACCTTGTTGTCATGCGTGTCTTGACCAACATCAAAGTTTAAGGGGTCCGTGCTGCTATGGATATCTTGGGACAAATTAACGAAACACTGACCGGCATGTTGGGCCCCTTTGGCCCGATCATCGCCCTTGGCGTTCTTGGTCTTTTCATGATCCTTTTGGTCATTCCGATGATCATGAACCAAAAGGAAGACCCGCTGGACAAGCTGAAACGCGCCAGTGCGTCCCCCACAGGTGTGGAGCGTCGTGAGAAGCTTCGCCAAGGCGGCCAAAACGCGCAGCTCAAGAAGTTTGCGACCTTTCTTGAACCTCAGAACGTCGAAGACCTTAGCGCCATTCAACTGCGTCTGACCCAAGCTGGGTATCAGACCAAGGATGCTGTGCGCTTTTATCACTTTGCCCAGTTTGCCTTGGGGATCCTCGGCCTGATTGCCGGCGTGGTTTACGTCACCTTGTTGGGCGGCGGCGAAGGCTTGAGCACCCAAAAGATGATGGCCTATGCAATGGGTCCAGGTTTGATCGGCTACATGGCCCCCAAATACTGGGTGACCCGCCGTGTGGATGCCCGCAAAGACCAAATCGAATCCGGCTTTCCTGACTGTTTGGACATGATGCTGGTCTGCATCGAGGCCGGTCAGTCTTTGGATCAATCTATCGTGCGTGTGTCCGGCGAGTTGCGGGCGTCCTACCCTGCTTTGGCGGATGAATTTGAAGTTGTCGCCTATGAGATGAAGGCCGGTAAAGACAAGGTCACTGTTCTCAACGACATGGGCACCCGCTGTGGCGTTCAGGATGTTGCGTCTTTTGTGACCGTGCTGGTTCAATCCGCTACCTTTGGTACGTCGATTGCCGAAGCCTTGCGGGTCTATGCGGGCGAAATGCGTGATAAACGCGTCATGCGCGCAGAAGAAGCTGCAAACAAGTTGCCAACCAAGATGACCCTTGCCACTATGATGCTGACCGTTCCGCCGCTTCTGATCATTCTGGTTGGACCTTCGGTGCACGGGATCACTCAGCTGGGCAATATGGGCCAACCGTAAGCAATGACCAAAACAACCGGCGTCCCTTCGCGGGTCGCCAAGACAGGTTTCCTTCTGTTCCTGAGTATGGGAATGGCCGCTTGCACCGCAGGCGGCTTTCCTGCGCTTGGTGGGTCCGATGCGGCCATTGATGGCGCAAGCCCCTTTGCCCCTGGCATCGACCGCCGTGCTGATGCGGTCAGCGGCGTTGAAGTCGGCCACCGTTTGATCGCCGCAGGTCAGTATGAGCTGGCCCTTGATGCCTTCACCCGCGCCGCTTTGGCCGATGGGATGAACGCCGAAATCCTTCTGGGTCTGGGCAGTGCCAACCTTGGATTGGGCCGTTTGGGACAGGCCGAAACCCTGCTGCGCCGCGCCACAAAAGAACAAGCCGAATGGCCCGAGCTTTGGAACAATCTTGGCGTTGTCCTGATGGAGCGTGGCAAATCCGAAGAAGCAATGCAGGTGTTTCGCAAGGCCTATGCGCTCGACAATGGCAAAAGTGACTCAATCCGAGACAATTTGCGCGTGGCTATCGCAAAAACTGAAAACAATGGTAATCTGGACGCAGAAAACGATTATAAATTGGTGCGCCGCGGGTCATCCGACTTTTTGATCCGCCCGACATCATGATTGAGGCAAGAGCAGCAAAGGACGCAAAAAATGCGCCACCCCCTTCTTTTTTCCGTCTGCGCAGCAGGCGTTATCGCCGTATCTGCGTGTAGTAAATCCGCAAACGATACCGTTGCGCGTGCGTTTAAGGACGTGAATGTTGTCGATGAAAGCAACCTCAATGACGTGATGTTGACCGTGGCCGACCCGAATGAGGCTGTCACATATTTCACCCGCGCTTTGTCTACAGACCCTGACCGCATTGATTTGCAGCGTGGATTGGCCATTTCACTGGTCCGCGCCAAGCGCAACACCGAAGGTGTGTCTGCCTGGTCCAAGGTTGTTGATATGGATGACGCCACCCACGATGACCGTGTTCAGTTGGCCGATGCCCAAATCCGGTCCGGTGACTGGGGCAAAGCCGAGAAAACGCTCGATTCCGTGCCGCCGACCCATGAGACCTTTAAACGCTACCGCCTTGAGGCCATGATCGCAGACAGCAACAAGGAATGGGACAAGTCCGACAGCTTTTATGAAACTGCCGTTGGCCTGACCACCACCCCTGCGAGCGTCATGAACAACTGGGGCTATTCCAAGCTGACACGCGGTGATTTCCCCGGTGCGGAACGTCTGTTCACCGAAGCCATCCGCCAGGATCCAAGCCTGTTTACCGCCAAGAACAACATGGTTCTGGCCCGTGGCGCCCAGCGGAACTACAACATTCCGGTCATCCCGATGGACCAGATCGAGCGTGCGCAACTGATGCACACCCTTGGCCTGACCGCCGTCAAACAGGGTGATGTTGAAACCGGCAAGGGCTTGCTGCGCGAAGCGATCGACACCCATCCGCAGCACTTTGAAGAGGCGTCCCGCAGTTTGGCCGCCCTTGAAGCGAATGTGACCAACTGATCCGATGGACTTGGCGATTACGACTTTTGCGGCTTGGGTCTACCTGCCGTTTGTGCTGCCGATATGCTTGTATTCGGCCTTCACGGACCTGCGTGAAATGAAGATTACCAATCAAGCTGTCCTTGCCTTGGGTGGGTTGTTCTTGGTGCTTGGCCTGATTGCCCTGCCCTTTACCGTTTATCTATGGGCGCTGGCGACGATGGTTGTCGTGCTGGTTGTCGGTATCGTTCTGAACGCTGCGGGTGCAATGGGTGCCGGGGACGCGAAGTTTCTCGCCGCCGCCGCCCCCTATATCGCGTGGGATGACGGGCGCACGATTTTGATGATCTTTACAGCGACCCTTTTGGCCGCTGTAGTCACACAACGCATTGCCAAATACACCCCCATCCGGCGCGCGGTCCCTCATTGGGTGTCCTGGGAGCGTGGAAATGACTTTCCGATGGGTCTGGCCTTGGGCGGAGCCTTGGGATTTTACATCATATTGGGCACAATCTACGGCGCCTGATTGCGGGTTTTTCGCCTATTTGACCATAAAAATGTCTGATTTCCCTGCGATATTGTCGCTCAAAGCGATCCAATAGAAGCAGGCGATTTGACATGAACATGCAATCTACATCCGTTGTGGCCCCTCCCGCCCCACGCAGCATCCAGGAAATGAAACTGCCCATCGTTATGATGCGCGATATCATTTTGAAAACCATGTTTCGCCAGAATATCGATATGGTCACTGAACTGGCCAAGATCGTGTGTCTTCCGGTGGTCGTTACTCAAGAGCTTGTGGATATGGCCCGCGAACAGCGGTTCCTAGAGGCCACAGGGACGCTAAACGCCCAAAACGGCAACGAAATGGGATACCAACTGACCGATGCCGGCAAAACCCGTGCGATGGATGCCCTGAAACAGTCTGAATACTTTGGTGCGATGCCTGTGCCGCTGGACGTCTACCGCGAACAGGTCAAACGCCAGTCGATCCGCAACATCCAGATCACCCGCGACCAGTTGACCGGCGCTATGGGCCATCTGGTTCTGCCCGATGATCTGCTGGACCAGCTTGGGCCATCGGTGTCTGCCGGTCGCTCGATCCTGATGTATGGCCCTCCCGGTAACGGTAAGTCCTCGATTTCAAACGGTATTCGCGATGCTTTGGGCGATAAGGTCTATGTGCCGCGTGCGATTGAATACGCCGGTCAGGTGATCACGGTCTACGATCCGATTGTTCACTCTGCTGCGACGGTTCAATCCGATGATCCCAATTCACTGCGACGCAATTCCAATCGCTATGACACCCGTTATGTCTGCTGCGAACGGCCCACGGTTGTGACGGGCGGTGAATTGTCGCTTGATATGTTGGATCTGGTCTACAACCCGAACGCCAAGACCTATCAGGCGCCGTTGCAGCTGAAATCGACCGGCGGCATCTTTATTGTGGACGATTTGGGCCGTCAGGCTGAACCTCCGCAAGCCCTGATCAACCGCTGGATTGTTCCACTAGAGGAATCCAAGGATATTCTGGCCCTGCAGTCGGGTGAAAAGTTCGAAGTGCCTTTCGATACGTTGGTGATCTTCTCGACCAACTTCCACCCTAATGAAATCTTCGATAAGGCGGCCCTGCGCCGGATCTTCTTTAAGATCAAAATCGATGGACCCAATCAGGAAAACTTCCTGAAAATCTTCGCGATGGTGGCACGCAAAAAGAACATGGCACTGGATGAAGCCGCTTTGATGCATTTGTTGAAGGTCAAATACCCGACCATCGACAACGTCTATGCCAACTACCAGCCGGTTTTCCTAATCGACCAGATGATCGCCATCTGCGATTTCGAAGGCATCCCCTACAAGATGAGCCCCGAGCTGATCGACCGGGCCTGGGCCAACATGTTCGTCAAAGACGAAACCATCGTCAAATAACCACGCGACTCTCTTCTTTGTTCCAAATAAATCCCGGGGGTATCTAGGGGGCAGCGCCCCCTAATACGTCCAAGGCGGAGCCGCGGACAAAGATCATGCGTGGGGGCTGGTCCCCACTCCGTTTGGGACTACACTCGCTCCATGCAGCAGTTGCCCGATACGTTCCAAAACTGGTTTCAGTCCAAAGGCTGGGCGGTGCATCCGCATCAGTTGGACATGCTCGCGCGTGCGGATGATCCGTCGCTTCTGTTGATTGCGCCCACGGGCGGCGGCAAGACATTGGCGGGGTTTCTGCCGACGCTCACGGACCTGTCCCAAAACGCCCACGAAGGGCTGCACACGCTTTACATCTCGCCGCTTAAAGCACTCGCGGCGGACATCAAACGCAACTTGACCACCCCCGTCACAGAGATGGATCTGCCCATCCGGATTGAGGATCGCACCGGCGACACGCCGGCCAGCCGCAAGAAACGGCAGCGCGCGGACCCGCCGCATATCTTGCTGACGACGCCTGAAAGTCTGGCGCTTTTGACCTCTTACGAGGACGCGCCGCATATGTTCAAAGGCCTGAAACGGGTGGTCGTGGATGAAATCCATGCGCTCTCAGAATCCAAGCGCGGGGATCAGTTGATGCTGGCGCTCGCGCGGTTGCAAAGCCTGTGTCCCGATCTCAAGCGGGTCGGGTTGTCTGCGACAGTCGACGACCCCGAGGCCATTGCTCATCTGCTTGCCAAGCACCCCGATCCCTGCCCCATTCTGCAAGCAGACCCTGGCCCTGCGCCGGACATTCAGATGCTGACCACAGATGAACCGCCACCTTGGGCGGGCGCGGGCGCGGGCTATTCCATTCCGGCTGTGCTTGAACAGGTCAAAGCGCACAACACGACGCTCATCTTCCACAACACACGCGCGCAGGCCGAGATCTTCTTTCACAAACTCTGGCTCGCCAACACCGACAGTCTACCCATCGGCATCCATCATGGCAGTCTCGACCGGACCCAGCGCGAACGGGTTGAACAGGCCATGGTGCGCGGGGATTTGAAAGCGATTGTCTGCACAGGCAGCCTCGATCTGGGGATCGATTGGGGCGATGTGGATCTGGTCATCCAGATTGGCGCCCCAAAAAACGTCAAACGCTTGGTCCAGCGGATCGGGCGGGCGAACCATCGGTACAACGCCCCCTCTAAAGCGCTTTTGGTGCCTGCAAACCGGTTTGAAGTGGTCGAATGTATCGCGGCCTTGCAAGCGGTCAAAGACGGCACGCTTGACGGCGATCCGCGCGGTGACGGGCCGCGCGATGTGCTGTGCCAACATATCTTGATTGCCGCCTGCGCAGGCCCGTTTGAGGCCGACGCTCTGTATCAAGAAGTGACCAGTGCCGGCGCCTATAGCACGCTGACACGCGCGGCATTTGACGCTTGTCTCGATTTCTGTGCGACCGGCGGCTACGCCCTGCGCGCCTATGACAAATGGCAAAAGATCGTGCAACGCCCCGACGGGTTTTGGCAGTTGCGTGATCCGCGCAGCGCACAGCGCATCCGCATGAATATTGGCACCATTCAAGACACGGATACGCTGAAAGTTCGGCTCAAACGCAGTCGCGGCGGCAAGCCCTTGGGCGAGATCGAAGAAGGCTTCGCCGCCACTTTAACCGCCGGAGACACCTTTTTGATCGGCGGCCAGATCGTGCGCTATGAAGGCCTGCGCGAGATGACCGTCGAGGTCAGCCGCCGCGCCGACAAAAAGCCCAAGATCGCGAGCTTCATGGGCACCAAATTCGCGACCTCAACCCAGTTGAGCCAACGCATTCTGGGCTACCTGCAACAGCCCGACTGGCCAGATCTGCCCGCCCATACCGCCGATTGGCTCGACCTTCAGCGCCGGGTTTCAAAACTGCCAGAGCCGAACAGGCTGTTGATTGAAACCTTCCCCCACGATACCCGCGCCCATTCGGTTATCTACGGATTTGCAGGACGCAATGCGCAGCAAACGCTCGGGCTGTTGGTGACCAAGCGTATGGAAGAACTGGGGCTGAACCCCTTGGGCTTTGTCGCCACCGACTATGCGACAATGATCTGGGGGTTGGAGGCCATCACCGACCCTGCGCCTCTGTTTTCGCCCGACGCCTTGGAAGACGGGCTTGAGACGTGGCTGGCCGGAAATGCCGTGATGAAACGAACCTTCCGCGCGAGTGCCACCATCGCGGGCTTGATTGAACGCAATACCCCCCAAGCCCGCAAGACAGGGCGACAAGCCACCTTCAGCAGCGACATTTTGTATGACACCCTACACAAATATGACCCCGATCATTTGATGCTCCAGATCACCCGCGAAGAGGCTCTGCGCGGTTTGGTCGATTTCGGGCGGATTGCCGACATGGTTGCACGTGTGTCGGACCGGATTGATCTGGTGACCCTGCCAAGGCTGACGCCTCTCGCGGCCCCCCTGTTCTTGGAAGTCGGGCGCGTTCCTGTGAAAGGCTTGGCCGAAGAACAGCTTCTGGCCGAAGAAACCGCGCGGTTGATGTCGATGGCGGGGTTGCCGGAGCCGCAAAAGCCAAGCTGGCGTGTCGGCTACTAACACCTTGCATTTGCGCATAAAACCCGCCAAGAAACTGGGATGGGTGGGTATGAATTTTCTCTTTCCGGGGCTGGGTTGACGGCTTTGGCCTCTGGCGCGCTCTGGTGGAGCGAGCATAGCTTGCTCTGTGTATCCGACCTGCATCTTGGCAAGTCGGAGCGGATCGCGCGGCGCGGCGGTGCGACCCTTCCCCCCTATGAAACCCGCGATACCCTTACCCGGTTGGCGGCTGATCTGGCCCTGTGTCAGGCCAAAACCGTGATCTGTCTGGGCGATAGCTTTGACGATCAAATGTCGGCGGACAACCTGCCCGCCGAAGAACGCGCGTGGATCCGCAAGCTTCAGCAAAACCGCCGTTGGGTCTGGATAGAAGGCAACCACGATCCGGGTCCGAACCACATGGGCGGGCAATCGTTGATTGAACTGCCGATGGCGCCGCTGACCTTTCGCCATATCGCCCAAACCGGAAACAGCGGTGAGATCTCTGGCCACTACCATCCCAAAGTGAAGCTGGCTTTGGGCGGGCGCACTGTCAGTCGCGCTGCCTTTTTGATCGACCGTGACCGCGTGATCTTGCCATCTTACGGGACCTACACCGGCGGGCTTTTGTCCACGGATCCAACCCTAAGCCACATGATGCATCCAGAGGCCCTTGCGGTGCTGACCGGTCGCGCGGCCAACCCTGTTCCTATGCCACGAAGTGCCTGATCAGATGCCCGACCTTGATCCCCAAATCGTCCAAAAGCTGCATGCAAGCTTCGACAGTCAGGCAATGATGGCAACCTTGGGGGCCAAGCTTGTCTCGACCATCCCGGGTGAGGTCGTCATTGAGGCCCCAATTTTGCCAATAGCCACTCAACAACACGGGTTCGGCCACGCCGGATTGAGCTTTTCCATCGGAGACAGCGCCGCGGGCTATGCTGCCCTATCGCGCATGCCCTTAGACCGCGAAGTTCTAACGGCGGAGATCAAGATAAACCTGTTGGCGCCTGCTAAGGGGGATCAACTGCGCGCAACTGGGCGCGTTTTGAAACCTGGCAAGCGGTTGGTCGTGGTTGCGGCGGATGTGCATGCCATCGATCAGGGCGTTGAGACCCTGATCGCAGTCTTGCAAGGCACGATGGTGCCTGTCGGGCCTTGATCAGGCCGTCAGTCCGTCCGGCTCTGGCAATCCATTGGCGCGGCAACAGGCGGTGACCGTATTGGCCAAAAGACAAGCAATCGTCATGGGACCAACCCCGCCCGGAACAGGGGTGATCGCACCCGCGACTTCAGCGCAGCTGTCATAATCCGCGTCCCCGACAAGGCGGGTGCCGCCGCCTTCTTTCTCAATCCGGTTGATGCCGACATCAATCACAGTGGCGCCTGGTTTGATCCAATCCCCTGGCACCATCTGAGGGCGGCCAACGGCGGCAACAACAATATCCGCACGACGCACGACATCCGCCAGATCCTTGGTGCGGGAATGGGCGATGGTGACGGTGCAGCTGTCGCCCAATAGCAGTTGGGCCATCGGCTTGCCGACAATGTTCGACCGCCCGACAACGACCGCATCCATACCGGACAACGACCCGTGATGCGCGCGCAGCATCATCAGGCAGCCCAAGGGGGTACAAGGGACCATGCTCTTTTGACCCGTGCCCAGCAACCCGACGTTAGAAATATGAAACCCGTCGACGTCCTTGGCGGGATCAATGGAATTGATGACCAAATCTTCGTCCAAATGCTTCGGCAGCGGCAGCTGAACTAGAATACCGTGTACTTCAGGGTCGGCGTTTAGCTTTTGGATCAAAGCCAGCAAATCCGCTTCAGGCGTATCTACGTCCAGCTTATGCTCGTAAGAATTCATGCCCACTTCGACGGTCATCTTACCTTTTGAGCGGACATAGACCTGGCTGGCAGGGTCTTCGCCGACCAGTACAACAGCAAGGCCGGGGGTAATGCCATGATCTGCTTTTAAGCCAGTGACATGGGCGCCAACCTTGGCGCGCACATCCGCAGCAAAGGCTTTTCCATCAATTACAGTCGCAGCCATCCGTCAGGCCCCCTCTTCTTTGTTCAAAATAAATCCCCGCCGGAGGCAGAGTGGGCCCAATAAGGGCACACGGCACGGACCGCAGGGGGCTCAATGCCCGCTGCGCTCCGATCTTTGGCTTAGAACAGACCTTCGATCTGACCCTCATCGTTGAGCATGATTGCTTCGGCAGAGGGCACACGCGGCAGGCCGGGCATGGTCATGATGTCACCGCAGACAGCCACAATAAAGCCGGCACCCGCGCTTAAGCGCACTTCGCGGACAGGGACAGAATGCCCATCAGGTGCACCGCGACGGGTCGGATCAGTGGTAAAGCTGTACTGGGTTTTGGCCATACAAACCGGCAGATTGCCGTAGCCCTGCTCTTCCCAGTCTTTCAACTGGTTGCGGGTCTTTTGATCCATGATGACTTCATCAGCGCGGTAAATCCGCTTGGAAATTGTTTCGATCTTTTCAAACAGGCCCATTTCGTCGGGATAGATCGGGGCAAAGTTGGCCTCGTCTTTATCCGCAATTTCAGCCACGCGGGTTGCAAGATCAGCGGAGCCTTCGCTACCAAGTTCCCAGTGACGCGACAAGATCGCTTCCGAGCCTTGGCTGGCCACGTAGTCTTTAACGGCCTGCACTTCGGCATCTGTGTCGGTGACAAAGTGGTTGATCGCAACGACAACAGGCACGCCGAAGGATTTCAGGTTCTCAATATGACGACCAAGATTGGCGCAGCCCGCTTTGACCGCATCTACGTTTTCTTCGCCCAAATCAGCCTTAGCGATCCCGCCGTTCATCTTCATTGCGCGCACTGTGGCCACAAGCACCACACATGATGGGGACAGCCCCGCTTTGCGGCATTTGATGTTCAGGAACTTTTCGGCACCCAAATCAGCGCCGAAGCCAGCCTCTGTCACCACATAGTCGGTCAGTTTCAGCGCTGTTGTCGTCGCAATGACCGAGTTACAGCCATGTGCGATGTTCGCGAAAGGACCGCCGTGCACGAAGGCAGGGTTGTTTTCCAGCGTTTGCACAAGGTTCGGCTGCATCGCGTCTTTTAGCAGAACAGTCATCGCGCCATCGGCTTTGATGTCACGAGCAAAGACAGGGGATTTATCACGGCGGTATGCCACGATCATATCGCCCAGACGCTTTTGCAGGTCTTTGAGGTCTTTGGCCAAGCACAGGATCGCCATAACCTCAGAAGCCACTGTGATGTCAAATCCAGCCTCACGCGGGAAACCGTTGGACACGCCGCCCAAGGACGCAGTGATCTGACGCAACGCGCGGTCGTTCATATCAACAACACGGCGCCAGACGACGCGGCGGGTGTCAATCTCTAGCGCATTGCCCCAGTAGATGTGGTTGTCGATCATCGCGGACAGCAGGCTGTGCGCTGATGTGATCGCGTGGAAATCACCTGTGAAGTGCAGGTTCATTTCTTCCATCGGTACGATCTGGGCATAGCCGCCGCCTGCGGCCCCGCCCTTCATCCCGAAGTTCGGCCCTAAAGACGCTTCGCGGATACAGACCATCGCGTTTTTGCCAATCCGGTTCAAACCGTCGCCCAAGCCCACGGTCGTGGTTGTTTTACCTTCGCCTGCGGGGGTCGGGTTGATTGCTGTCACGAGGATCAGTTTGCCGTCTTTTTTCTTTTGCACCGAATTGATGAAAGACTGGCTGACTTTGGCTTTGTCATGGCCGTAGGGCAGAAGATCATCACTGCTGATTCCAATTTTTGCGCCAATCTCTTGGATCGGCTTTTTGTTGGCTTCGCGAGCGATTTCAATATCAGATTTGTAGGCCATAGGACTCCCCGTCGTTGGCAGTATGCGCATGTATGCTTAAGCGCTGCATACAATGCTGCGCACCCTATTTCGCATCGCGATTCCGACATTTCCACGGTTGCTTGCGGCGAAACGCGCCCCGTGTGACGCCTTTCGGAAACAGATGTGCTAACTGCGCACTGTCTTTAGATGCGCCCATGCAGGTTGGTCGGGGACGTGTAGTGTCACTGTATCGCCCACTTGGAACACCCCTGCCCGTTCTACCCATGCCGTCACACCGCGCATGTTTTTGGCTGCTGCCTTAAAGGCCTTGCCGTGCCCGGGCCGTGTGTCTTCGATCACTTTGGCCGGATAGATGCAGGGTCTGTTTTCCATATCAATGACCAAGGTCGCCCCCGTGCTGGATTGCAGCCGAGACGATGGCGGGACATGTGTGAAATCGGGGATCCCTTCGATGACCATTGAGGCTCCGATCCATGCCGGATCAATCGCCTCTACCCCGATTTTGTCTGCGATCACCGCCAGCTCTTCCGCCGACACGACCGAGAATTGTCGCACATTCGCGATCTCGGTGCCTTTGGGGTATTGCGATGTGACCCTGCTGCAAGAGGCCCGCGTCACGCCTGAATGATACTCGCCAGCGACCCCGCCGATTTTGGCGTCAAGCTTCTGCATTGGTGCGGCTTGAATATCAACGGTCGAATCTGCCACCTGACCGAGCCATGTGATCTTGGCGGTGAAGGACGTCGGGATAAGGGCGGGCATGGTGTCTCTCCTGTAGCTTGTCTGGACTTTCGGGGAAGTCTACCTTTTGAACAAGCCTGATTTGGGCCCCATGCAATGACGATTTATGACTGGTCCATCACAGAATTTGATCGCGGGGTGCGGCCCAAGAAAAAACCCGACGCAGGTCAGTGCATCGGGTTTTGTCGATTTGATACCTGCGCGCCTTAGGCGGAAGGTTCCGGTTCCATCCCACCGTCTTTTGCAGCCGGCTTTTTCTTGGCCTTCTTGGTCTTCGGAATAGCCGTCACGCTTGAGGCCGCGCCATCGTCCGGCGTGTCATCTGCATCTGGTCCAGACTGCGGAGGCTCGCCCCGCATCACGCGACCGATTTCTTCACCGGTCAGGGTCTCATACTCCAGCAACCCTTGGGCAAGGCGTTCGAATTCCTTGTCCTTTTTCTTGATGATCTTGAGCGCCCAGTCATAGCCGTCTTGGATGAACTTCTTGACCTCTTGCTCTACCGTTTCCTTGGTATTGGCCGAGACAGAGAAGCCTGCGGTCGCACCTTGGTAGCCTTGGGCGGCTTCCGAGTAGTCGATGTTGCCGACCTTGTCAGACATGCCCCATTGCAAGACCATGGCCCG
>CAZWSE010000093.1:0-13470 GCA_964636575.1 uncultured Sulfitobacter sp.
GGTAAACTCGCATGGCGCGCCCTTCAGGCCGTTCTGCCAGCGCCAACCGATTTCCCATACACCGTGCGCGTTGTGTCCGAGATCACAGAATCCAATGGATCGTCTTCGATGGCCTCCGTTTGTGGTGGCTCTTTGTCGATGATGGACGCAGGCGTTCCGCTGAAATCTGCTGTTGCCGGTGTGGCGATGGGTCTGATCATGGAAGACAGCGGCGACTATGCCATCCTGTCCGACATCTTGGGCGACGAAGACCACCTTGGCGATATGGACTTCAAAGTGGCGGGGACCGAAAACGGGATCACGTCGTTGCAGATGGACATCAAGATCGCAGGCATTACGCCAGAGATCATGGAAAAAGCGCTGGAACAGGCCAAAGACGGCCGGATGCACATCTTGGGCGAAATGAACAAAGCCCTGACCGGTGCGGCCGAATTCTCCGTCCACGCACCGCGCATTGAGACCATGCAGGTTCCAACCGACAAGATCCGTGAAGTCATCGGGTCCGGCGGTAAGGTCATCCGTGAAATCGTTGAAGTGTCCGGCGCCAAAGTCGACATCAACGACGAAGGCATCATCAAGATCGCATCCCCGAACGGCGAAGCGATCAAGAAAGCCTACGACATGATCCACTCCATCGTGGCCGAGCCTGAAGAAGGCATGATCTACACCGGCAAAGTCGTCAAAATCGTCGACTTCGGTGCATTCGTGAACTTCTTCGGCAAGCGTGACGGTCTGGTGCACGTGTCTCAAATCGAAAACCGCCGCCTGAACCATCCGTCGGATGTGTTGAAAGAAGGTCAGGAAGTTAAGGTCAAATTGCTTGGCTTCGACGACCGCGGCAAGGTGCGCCTGTCGATGAAGAACATCGATCAGGAAACTGGTGAAGAAAAAGCGGAAGAAAAAGCCGACGACTAAGCCTGTTCACAAAACCAAAACAATCGAGGCCCCTCTGGAAACAGTGGGGCCTTTTCGCTTTTAATGTCTTGATTTTAAGATCAATTGTGAAAGTTCCGTGACGCCACTTTCACGGACTCAACTATCGCGCTTTCCCATATCCAGCTAACGTGACCCGATAAACAAATCCTGGGAGGGAATCATGTTCAACAAAATTATTGCGGCCTCATTGGTTGCAACCTTCGCTGTGCCTGTAACGGCAGGCACCGTAGGCGACCGGTTTTCCAGCTACTACGCCTTCGGCGACAGCCTGACCGATGATGGCAAATTCGGCGCTCTGTTCCCGCCAAGCCTCGGCGGCCGCTTCTCCGATGGCATCACCTATGCCGAAGTCGTCGAAAACGCATATATCGCCAATGGCGCGGACACCGGCAACCTTGCCCTTGGTGGCGCGGTCGCGGGCGACACAAACAATTCGCCGCTTGGCCCGCTTGGCACATTCGGCGGCCAAATCGCAGCCTTTGCCAACTCTTTGGTCAACACCGTAGGCCTCCCGACAGCAGCTGATTTCTCGACCGCTCAGGCCGATGCACCCACACCCGGTGACAACCCACTGATCTCGGTTCTGTTCGGGGGCAATGACTTCTTCCAAGGCTTCGACATGGAAGCAGCCGCCGATTCTGTCGCGGAAGGGATTCGTGAAATTGCAAACCTTGGCGACACTCTGGGCATTGCATTTGACGACTTCCTCGTCGCGTCTTTGCCCGACATTGGCGCGACACCTGCATTTGCGGGACCAAACTCTGCCTTTGCAACGGGCGCAACAAATGTGTTCAATACACAGCTCAGCAGAAACATCATCGCACTACGGGCCGAAGGGATTAACGTCCACTACTTCGACAGCGACGCCGCACTTGCACCGTTGCGCGAAGACATTGCAAATGGCGGTCCGATCTACGGTGTTCTCAGCGCAGACATCCCCTGCACAGCCAGCCTGAGCGAGCCTGGTCCGGCCTGTACCAACCCTGAAACGCTCTTGTTTTCGGATGGGGTACACCCGAACTCCGTAGCGCACCAAGTCACTGGCGACGCTGTACTTGCACGCATCGCAGCAGTACCGCTGCCAGCCTCTGCGGCCCTTATGCTGCTGGGTCTTGCAGGCCTTGGCGCAGCGAAACGCCGCAAAGCGTAACGTTCAAAACCACAGCACTCACCAACCGCCAATCAAGGCCGAGTTGGTGAGTGTGCCTCTTTTTTCCCCGTTATTTCCCACGTTCCTTCGCTAAAGGTTCCCCCACCAAAAGGCCGCGCACCTATGCGAGGCCCAATCAGCGAGGGAACCATGAGAAAACCATTAGCAGAATTTATTGGTACATTTACGCTTGTACTCTTCGGCTGCGGCGCTGCCGTCATCGCCGGAGCAGACGGCACAACTGGCATTGGACTTGCAGGCATCAGCTTCGCATTCGGTCTGGCCCTAATCGGCATGGCCTACGGCATCGGTCCGATTTCGGGCTGCCACATCAACCCCGCCGTGACCTTGGGTGTTGTTACATCCGGTCGTATGAGCGTGGGTGAAGCCATTCCTTACATGATCGCACAAGTCGCGGGCGCAATCGTTGCTGCCCTTGTTCTTATGACAATCGCCTCTGGCTCGGCCGGATACGAAGGCGGCCTTGGCCAAAACGGCTGGGGTGAGGGCTACCTCGGCGAATACACCATGGTTTCAGCTTTCGTCTTTGAAGTTGTTGCGACCTTCCTGTTCGTCGTTGTGATCCTTGGATCTACATCCGGTAACGCGGCCCCTGGTTTTGCCGGTCTGGCGATTGGTCTGACACTTGTGGTGATCCACTTGGTCGGCATCAACGTGACAGGCGTTTCCGTAAACCCTGCACGCTCCATCGGGCCAGCACTCTTTGCAGGCGGTACCGCAATCGGTCAGGTTTGGCTGTTCATCGTTGCACCAATCATCGGTGCAGTGGTTGCCGGTGCCCTGTTCAAAATGGGTCTGCTGGGCGACGAGCCTGCATAAAACTTATGCCGCTGCGGGAAACCGCGGCGGCAAATCCCCCTTCCGCGTGGCCTCATCGAGTGCTGCGCGGATATCTACATCCAAGGCCGCGACAAGCGCCTCAAAGCTGTCGATGACAAAATAGACCGGTTGCACAATATCAATCCGGTAATCCGTCCGCAAAACAGTCATCAGATCAAACGGCAATACCTCGGGATCATCCGACATGGCATTCGCCAGCTCAGACGGGCTGCTCATCAGCCCTGCGCCAAATGCTTTCAGCTCACCGTCTTCGCGGATTAATCCAAATTCGACCGTGAACCAGAACAAGCGAAACAAGCGCTTCGTATAGGACTTGTCCAGATCCAGCGCCAAGCGACCAAACCGCTCCATAAATTGGCAAAAGGCTTCATCGGTCAGCATCGGGCAATGACCGAAACATTCATGAAAAATGTCAGGCTCTTCGATGTACTCGATATGCTCACGACGGCGGATAAAGGTAGCAACCGGAAACTTGCGATTGCTCAGCAAGGTCGAAAACTCGGTTTGCGGGATAAGAGCATCCACAGCCTTGACGCCAGCCCCAGTCAGACCCTTCAACTTTGCATCCACATCGACAACCTGCGGAACCTCATCAGCGGTCATCCCCAAAAGGCTCTGCCCAGTCAGATAACTCTGGCAGGCATGATGTTGCAAACGCTCCATCTGGGCCGTGAACAGGTCGGTCCAAACCGATTGCTCACCCTCTGAATAATCGAACCGACCATCAGGACCAGCCACTTTAGATGCATAGGACGTTTGCTTAACCATGAGAGATCTCCTTTGAGTTTCAGAAATCCTGCACCACATGAGCGGAAAGAACTTTGCAAAGCAGACCGTTTTGAATAACTATTTGAGCACTGTTTTTCACTAATGGCATAAATGTGGAACTATCCAGCCTTGAAACAAAGCTACTCCGAGAAATTCAACGCGATACCTCGCAATCGCTAGCGGATCTTTCCGACCGATGCGGCATGGCGCAATCCACCGTCTGGCGCAAACTGGCGGACTTTGAAAAGGCAGGGCTGATCAAAGGACGCGTCGCAGTGCTGGACCCGACACAACTAGGATGCGCGCTTTGTGCACTGGCATCAGTCACCTTGGTCAATCACGCAGAAGATACTGTGAACGCCTTCACCCGCCTCATGTCCGGCCACCCACAAATCATCGAATGTTTGTCCGTGTCCGGCGCTGCGGACTATCACCTGAAAATAAGGGTCGCGGACATGGCCGCCTATGAGGCCTTCATGACCCGGGTTCTTTTGCGCAGCCACTACATCAAAGAGGTCCACAGCAGCTTTG
Source organism: uncultured Sulfitobacter sp. (assembly GCA_964636575.1). Classification (GTDB taxonomy): domain Bacteria; phylum Pseudomonadota; class Alphaproteobacteria; order Rhodobacterales; family Rhodobacteraceae; genus CAZWSE01. Next base: position 4,247 of record CAZWSE010000093.1, read on the forward strand.
TGTTGCGTGAGATCAAATCAACAACCGAACTCCCAATCGGAGTGACCTAAAGCAGATCATGCCGAACAACAGGAAAAGGCCGCCCAATCAAAAGCGGCCTTTCGGAATTTCATATGCAGCTTAAGTGGGCGCTTTGGTCGTGCGCAGATAAGGCAGCACTTTCTCAAAGTCACCAAACTTGGCCTTGGCATCGTCATCCGACAAAGTGGCAGGAATGATGACATCGTCGCCGACCGTCCAGTTGGCAGGGGTCGCGACACCATTGCTGGTCGACATTTGCAAGCCATCCAAAGCGCGCAGAACTTCGGCAAAGTTACGGCCCACGGTCATTGGATAAGTCATCGACAGCTTCAACTGTTTGTCTGGGCCGATGATGAAAACGGAGCGAACAGTCGCGGAATCAGCAGGGGTACGACCATCGGGCAAATAGGCCTCAGCAGGCAACATGTCGAAGGCTTTGGATACGGCCAGCCCAACATCAGCAATGATCGGAAAGCCGGCTTTCGCGCCGCCAACCGTCTCAATATCACCCTTCCACTTTTTGTGGTCCTCTACGCCGTCAACGGAAACACCAATAACCTTTGTGCCACGTTTGGCCCATTCATCAGCCAATTGAGCAACCGCGCCAAACTCAGTGGTGCACACAGGGGTGAAATCTTTGGGGTGGGAGAACAAGATGGCCCAAGACGACCCGATCCAGTCGTGGAACTGAATTGTGCCTTGATCCGTTTCAGCGGTGAAGTTCGGGACAGTATCGTTGATGCGCAAACCCATTGGATGCTCCTTTTGATGATCGATTCCGACAAGTATTGATTGAAACTAGTCTCTTTGCGCCCCAGATACATCCCCCCACTTGCCGCTATCCTCTCAGAGTGACAGAGTGCCGGAAATTGAGTCCCACATACGGATCGAGGAGGTCCACAAAATGATCGATAAACGCCAGTTCTACATCAACGGAGCTTGGGTGAACCCAGCCAAGGCCAACGATTACCCTGTGATCAATCCATCCACAGAGGAACAATGCGCGGTGATCTCTCTGGGGGATCAGGCCGATACAGACGCGGCAGTTGCAGCGGCTAAAGCAGCCTTTGATGGTTGGTCCCAGACCTCTAAAGCAGAGCGGACGAAACTGCTGCAAAATCTGCTCGAAATCTACAAAGCGCGATCCGAGGAAATGGCCCAGGCCATGTCCGCAGAAATGGGCGCACCAATTGATCTCAGCCGGAACCAGCAGGTCGGCGCGGGGTCATGGCATCTTGACGGGTTTCTAAAAGCCTTTGAGAAATTCGAATTCGACGAAGACTTCACAGCCTCCGAGATGACACTGCGCGAACCCATCGGGGTCTGTGCTTTGATCACACCATGGAACTGGCCGATGAACCAGATCGTGCTCAAGGCCGTTCCAGCTTTGGCGACGGGCTGCACGATGATCCTGAAACCATCAGAGATTGCACCACTGTCTGGGTTGCTGTTTGCGGAATTCGTGGACGAAGCAGGCTTCCCAAAAGGCGTGTTCAACATGGTCAACGGCGACGGGGTCGGAGTTGGTAGCCAGCTGTCGTCCCATGCAGATGTAGACATGGTCAGCTTCACAGGCTCCACCCGCGCAGGGATCGCCATTTCCAAAGCGGCGGCAGATAGCCTGAAACGGGTGTCTCTTGAACTGGGAGGCAAAGGGGCAAACATAATCTTTGAAGATGCGGACCCAAAGGCAGCCAAAGCAGGGGCTATTCGGTGCTTCCGGAATTCGGGCCAGTCCTGCAACGCACCAACCCGCATGCTGGTCCATTCCAGCCGTTACGACGAAGCCGTTGAGATGGCCGCTGAGGTCGCCAACAACACCCACGTCGGCCCTGCATCTGAGGAAGGCAAACACATCGGACCAGTTGTGTCTGAAGCCCAGTTCAACAAAATCCAGGGGCTGATCGAGGTCGGCATGGATGAGGCCAAACTGGTCGCAGGCGGTCTTGGACGTCCGGACGGGCTGAACCGGGGATACTATGTAAAACCCACCGTTTTCGCAGATGTCACCAACGACATGCGGATCGCGCAGGAAGAGGTCTTCGGGCCGGTTCTGTCGATCCTCAAGTTCGAAACCGAAGAAGAAGCCATCGCGATCGCCAACGATACGCCTTACGGGTTGACCAACTATATCCAAACCGAAGACACCGAAAAACGCCGCCGCGTAGCGCGTAGATTGCGGTCCGGTATGGTCGAAACGAATGGGTCAGGCTTCGCACAAGGCTCACCCTTTGGCGGCTACAAACAATCCGGAAACGGACGCGAAGGTGGTTCATTCGGCATCGAAGAGTTTCTCGAAGTCAAAGCCGTTTCCGGCTGGGCGGCCGAGTAACATTGCTCAATCAAGACAACGGAAAGGCCCCCAAAACGGGGGCCTTATTCTTTTCCACTATACGCTTCGCGCGAGAGTATTTTTCAAAGGGTAAAGCGAAAGACGCCCTGAACACGGGACCACAGTCAATAGGAACAGAGCGCCTTTACCCTTTACGGCCATCGGCTCTCCAGCCTGTACCGCACTACGAGTGTGGCAAGCGGCCCTTAAACTTTGATTAAAATTCGCGCCCCTTTACCCTTTTTAAAATACTCAAAGACCTTCTCAAAACGGGGCCGCGCTCCGAAACTTGATCGAAGCCCCTCCATCAGGATGCTTCACGCGCAACTCCTCTGAATGCAGCATCAACCTCGGAGCCTTTAAGGCCCTGCCTTGTGCGTAGAATGGATCCCCCAGGATCGGATGCCCCAGTGACAACATGTGAACTCGAAGCTGATGGCTGCGACCTGTCTTCGGCATCAGCCGGACGCGTGTTTCACCCTCTTCATACCGCAGGACACGCCAGTCAGTTTGGGCCGGCTTGCCGGTCTCATAACAAACTTTCTGCAAAGGGCGGTTCGGCCAATCGACGATCAAAGGCAGGTCAACGGTGCCTTCTTTTGGCTCCAGCTTTCCATCGACACGTGCCACATATGTTTTTCTTGTCATCCGCTTTTCGAATTGCAGTCCAAGGTGCCGTTGGGCGTGTCGGGTGAGCGCAAAGACCATAACCCCCGAGGTATCGCGATCCAGACGGTGCACCAATAAGGCTTGCGGAAACACAGCCTGTACACGGGCAATAAGACAATCTGCAAGCTCCGGCCCCTTCCCCGGCACAGAGAGCAACCCAGAGGGCTTATCGACCGCCAGCAGTTCATGGTCATCGTGCAAAATAACCAAAGGGTCGCTCGGTGGATGGTAGGGTGTGCTGACCATTACGACCGCCCCGCCCGCGCAATCCGCCTGCCGCGCAGCATCGATGTTGTGTAAAGAACCAAAGCCAACCAGATCAGCGGAAACGCAATCGCGCGAGCCGACCCGAAAGGTTCACCAAAGACAAACACAGCAACAAGCATGATGAGCGTGGGGGCGATGTATTGCATAATCCCGATCGTGGTCAGTCGAAGCCCTTTGGCGCCATTTGCGTACAGAAGTAGCGGCACTGCAGTCACAACCCCACAGCCCAAAAGCAAAAGCGTGTCCCGAAGGTTCAGTCCAAACGCACTTTCGCCCGTACCACCCAGCCAGACCCAGTACGCCAATGCAGGGATCAGCAGGATAAGAACTTCCAACAAAAACCCTTGGTTCGGCCCAATCGGCAGTTGCTTTTTGAAGAACGCATAGATCCCCCAAGTCAACGTCAACCCAAGCGCTGTCAGCGGCAAACGCCCTGCATCATAAGTCAACACACAAACGGCCAGCCCAGCCAAGCCGATGGCCACCCATTGCATCGGATTCAGCCGCTCACGCAGGATCACCGCCCCCAGAAACACGCTGAACAAAGGGTTGATATAGTACCCAAGTGCGGCCTCTAAGGCCTGCCCAGTGGTAACGGCATAAACGTAGATCCCCCAATTGATCGAAATTAGCGCGGCCATGACGATCCCCATGGCAAGCGTTTTGGGCGACCGCAGGGCCGGCAAAATATCACCTGTCCGGCGCAGAACCATCAACACAGCGCCCGCAAGCGGCACCGACCAGATCACCCGGTGTGCGACGATTTCCGTTGGCGGAATGTGCGACAGCAGCTTCATGTATAGCGGCAGGAACCCCCACAGCAGATAGGCAGACAGCGCGAAGGCAAATCCGCTGGCTGTGTCTTGGTTGGATGGGTTCGCGCTCATGGCAGGGTCATGCCTGATCTAAGGGCACGTCGCAAGGACATGAACCCCGCCAAAAGCTTTGAAGCCTCCGGCAGGAGTACTGATTGAAAAATGAAGCTTTAGACTTTCACCCGTTCAGAGCTTGGATCGTACATCGGCTTTAACGACGCCTCTGCTTTGACCCGCGTGCCTGCCACATCGATTTCAAAGCTTGAAGCCAGCAGATCAGCCACGCTTTCGCCTTTGCACGGCACATAGCCCAACCCCATCGCACCGCCCAAGTGATGCCCATAGGCCCCTGACGACAGATAGCCCACGATCTCGCCGTTCCGCACGATCGGTTCGTTGTGGTACAAAAGCGGTTCCGGATCAGTCAGCTTGAACTGCACCATCCGCATGTTCAGCCCTTCGTCTTTTTTGCGCAGCACGGCATCTCGCCCGATGAAGTCCGGTTTGTCCTTCTTGACCGCAAACCCGAGCCCGGCTTCAAGAACGTGGTCTTCTGCAGTGATGTCGTGCCCAAAATGCCGGAACCCTTTTTCGATGCGGCAAGTGTCCATCATATGCATCCCGCACAGCTTTGCATCCAATGATTGCCCTGCCGCGTGTAGCACCTCAAAGGCATGTGCCGCCTGATCGGCACTCACATAGATTTCCCATCCAAGCTCACCCACATAGGTGACCCTATGCACACGCGCCAAGCCCATCCCAAGCTCGATCTCTTGAGCTGTCCCGAACGGATTGACCGCATTACTAAAGTCATTGGGCGACACCGCCTGCAATAGCTTGCGTGCGTTCGGCCCCATAACAGCCAGCACACCTTCACCGGCTGTCACATCCGTGATCACCACGTTGAAATCACCCACATGACGCATCATCCAGGTTTGGTCCGCCAGCCGTGTCGCCGCTGGCGTCACCACAAGATAGGCCGTTTCCGAAAGCCGTGTGACGGTAACATCGGCTTCGATCCCGCCGGATGTGTTCAGAAACTGAGTGTAGACGATCTTGCCGATATCGACGTCGTATTGTCCGCCACCGACATGGTTCATAAAGGCCGTGGCATCGCGCCCTTCGACACGGATTTTGCCGAACGATGACATGTCGTAGATGCCCACATTGTTGCGCACGGCCTTATGTTCAGCCGCCACGTTCTCAAAGAAGTTCTGCCGCTTCCACGAATATTCGTACTCTGCCTTTTGCCCATCATTCGCGAACCAATTGGCACGTTCCCATCCGGCAAGTTCACCCATGACAGCCCCTTGATCCAGCAGGTGCTGATGAAACGGGGTGCGACGCACACCACGGGCGGTCGCCTTTTGCAAATAGGGGAAGTGATCCGCATAAAGCAGCCCCAGCGTTTCTTTGGACCGCTCGAACAGATAGGTTTTGTTGCCCTGAAACGGTTGCATGCGGGTGATGTCGACATCGCCCAAATCAAAGGGTTTCTGACCTGCGTCCATCCATTGCGCCAGCGCCATCCCTGCCCCGCCAGCCGATTGAATACCGATCGAGTTAAAGCCCGCCGCGACCCAGACGTTGTCCATCTCTGGCGCTTGACCAAGGTGGTAGGCATCATCGGGTGTGAAGGATTCAGGGCCGTTGAAGAAGGTGTGAATACCCGCTTCGGCAAGCATCGGCATACGCTCAACCGCGTTCTCCAAGATCGGCTCAAAGTGGTCGAAATCTTCGGGCAATTGGTCGAATTCAAAGTCTTCGGGGATACCATTCATCGCCCAAGGCTTTGAGTTCGGCTCAAACGCGCCCAGCAGCATCTTGCCCGCGTCTTCTTTGTAGTAGGCACATTCATCCGGCACGCGCAGCACTGGAAGCTGTTTTAGGCCCGCGATGGCCTCGGTCACGATATAGAAGTGCTCGCAGGCATGCAGCGGCACGTTGACGCCAAGCATTTTGCCGACCTCATGGCCCCACATCCCACCGCAGTTCACGACGTGATCGCAGGTGATATGGCCGGTCTCGCCGCCGCTTTCCCAATCCACGCCAGTGATCCGGCGCCCGTCACGGGTGACACCTGTGGCCTTGGTCCGCTCGGCCACGATCGCCCCGCCCTGACGCGCACCCTTGGCCAAAGCCAGCGCGATATTGGCCGGATCGCCCTGCCCGTCAAGCGGCAGATAGACCGCGCCCGTCACACCATCGATGTTGAGATGCTCGTACTTTTCAAGCACCTCTTTGGGCGAGATTTCCTCAACCTCGACCCCAAAGGCACGGGCCATTCCGGCTTGGCGGTAAATCTCTTCGCGACGTTCTTCGGTGAGGGCAACCGTGATAGACCCAACCCGCTTGAACCCTGTGGCAACGCCTGTCTCTGTTTCCAGATTGCCGTAAAGCTCTTGGCTATACTTCGCCAGCTTCGTCATGTTGGCCGTTGCACGCAGTTGGGCAATCAAACCCGCCGCATGCCAAGTCGTGCCAGACGTCAGCTGTTTGCGTTCCAGCAAGACAACATCGGTCCAGCCCTGTTTGGTCAGGTGATACGCAACCGAACAGCCGATAACACCGCCGCCAATAATCACAACACGGGCGTTTTTGGGAAGGGTAGCCATAGTCAGTGTCCTTTGAACATACGCGCCAATGTGGCGATGTGATCGGGGCCAACTTCGCAGCAGCCCCCAATGAATGTGGCGCCAAGACCAGCCCAGCTTTGGGCATGCTCGGCATAGGCTTGCGGTGACAAGTCGGTGCGGGCAGTCAGCAAATCAACGGTCGCGCCGATCGCGTCAAAGTCATCGGTGATCTTCGTGAACCCGTTGGCGTAGGCTCCAAACGGAACGCCCATTTCCGCCAGCACAGGCAACCCCTGCCCAATGGCTTCGGGGGTCGAACAGTTGAGCATCACAACGGTAGGGCCATATTCAGCAATCAACGGTGCGATCTCGGTCAAAGGTTCGCCGGATCGCAGCTTGGTCCCGTCATCATCGTTGACGGTCAAACCGATCCAGACAGGTTTTCCGGTGACTGCGCAGCCCATCAATCCGCCTTTGGCCTGATCGACTGACGCCATGGTTTCAAGCAAGTGCATGTCCACCAAGGGGGCCTGCACACGAGCATTATGGGCATAGACCTCGGCGGCCTCATCCGAAGGCGGCGCTTTATCAGGCTGATACGAAAACCCCAGCGGCCCCATAGAGCCTGCAACCAATCCGCCACCCTTGGCATCACGGGCGGCACAGGCTAGATCACAGGCCAGCACTGTCAATTCGTCCAAGCGGTCCAGCAGATCATAAGCGATCAAACGATCTGGCAGGACGGCATAGGTATTGGCGGTCGCAACATCGGCTCCGGCAGCAAAGAAATCATCATGCACAGCGCGGATCAGTTCAGGGTTGTCTAACAAGGCCTGATTGGACCACTTGCCCGTTGCTTCACCGGCGCGGCGGACAAGCTCTTGGCCCATACCACCATCCAAAAGGGTAACGTCGGTCATACGGGTTCTCCCAAAGATCGCACCATCTTGCGCAGGATCAGATTATGCGCTGGCAAGACCACCTTCAGATAGGCGCGCCCCAGACCTGAGTGAAACCAGATACGGGTGCGCACAGCGACAGTGTCTGTCTCCGCTTCAACGCGCAGGGTGAAGGTCAAATGCTTGTCCGTCATTCCGGTTTCAAACAGCTCGGGACTGTCTTCAATCACAGGCATCTGCGCCAGAAAATCAGCACCCTCTGTCGGCTTGCCAGTGCCAGTGACCAACCCAAAGGGGGCGACAACTATATTGCGCAACGCCATTGCAGAGCCCATCCAAGAAGGGGCAGCAGCCAAGCCACGCTCAAACGCGACCCGCGCAGATGTCCCAGATGGAACAAGCGCCCCATCATGGCAATCAGCCCAGTCTTCAGGACGATCCGGCAAGTCCAAGCGTAGCATCAGGCGCGGATCCGTTCATTGGCCGGATCCCACAGCGGCTGGTCTTCTTGAACAACCGCCTTGTGACGCTTGCCAAAGATCTCAACCTCGACCTGAGACCCCGCCACAGACACATCCGTGCGCAGCATCGACAGGGCAACGCATTTGTTGACACGGTGGCCCCAGCCACAAGACGTGATCGCACCAACCACATCATCACCGGCATAAACAGGCGCCATGTAAGGGGCATCATAGTCACCGGCATCCACGATCAACGTGGCAAAGCGCTGCTTCACACCCTGCTGCTTTTCGTTCTGCAACGCGGCCTTGCCAGGGAAATCCTGCGGCTTGTCGAGCTTCACAAACCGGTCCAACCCGCCTTCGAGCATCGAATAATCAGTCGATAGATCGCCCTTCCAAGCGCGATAGCCCTTCTCCAGGCGCATCGAATTCAAGGCATACATGCCAAACGGGGTCGCACCGGCACCGACAACGGCGTCATAGATCGCAGGCATATCCGCCATAGGGGCATGAATTTCCCAACCCAGCTCACCGGCAAAGGACACACGGGCCAAAGCACAGTCTTTACCCGCAACCTTCGCAGGCTGATGGGACAACCACGGCAAAGACAGGTCAGCCCCCTCGCTGATCGCCTCGAACAGGGCGCGGGATTTGGGGCCCGTGACAATCAATGTCGACACCTCAGTGGTGTGATCGGTCAGGCTCAGGCCGTGGTCCATCGCAGGGCGCAACACGTCGAAATCATGCCACTGGGCACCAGCGGCAGTGATCAACGTGAACGCATCCTCGGCGTGGCGGATGACAGACATCTCCGTCAGAATCCGGCCACGGTCATCACCAAAATAGGCAAGGTTCATGCGGCCGATCTTTGGCAAGCCACCCGCAATGCGACCGCGCAACCATTCAGCAGCGCCTTCACCAGACAGGTTGAACCGCGAGAACCCCGGCAAATCAAGAACACCAACGCCATCGCGGACAGCCTCGACTTCTTCTTTGACACGAACTTCCCAAGGACCAACGCGAGACCAAGTCTGCGTCGAGTCCTCGGACGTGTCATCGCCGTCCTTGGCAAACCAGTTGGCACGCTCCCAGCCGTTGTAAGCGCCCATCTGACCGCCCGCAGCACGGATTTTGGCATCAACGGGGGACAGTTTCTTGTCGCGTCCCGCAGGCCATTCGTGATG
>CAZWSE010000094.1:0-13150 GCA_964636575.1 uncultured Sulfitobacter sp.
TTTTTTGCCTCCGGCGGAGGTATTTGACCCAAGAAGAACAACCGGCCTGTTTTGGGCTTGTGAGGTAGCTCATGAAGACAGTTGTGATTGAGAACGAATACGCCGTTCCCCCTGATGTTTTGTGGGCTCTTGTCACTGACTATGCTGCCTTGGCCGAAGTGATGCAGGGGTTGATCTTATTTGAGGGCTTGCCTGAGGGCCGCACCTTTACCGGTCAGTCATTCGATGTGCAGGTGTCATTGTTTGGCAAACTGCCTTGGCAACCCTACCACATGGATGTTTTGGAATGTGATGATGCCGCGATGATCTTGCGCTCATCCGAGGTGGGCGCAGGCGTGAAGCATTGGCGACATACCCTGACGGTGACCCCCACCGAGGTTGGAAGCCATCTGATGGATCGTATCGAGATTGATGCCGGGCTGATGACCCCGGTGTTTGCCGCTTGGGCGCGCTATCTTTACCGCGCCCGCCATGCCCCGAGGGTGAAGCTTTTGCAGCGTCGCCAATTGTAAGTGCCTGCATCCCTTCGTATGACGCGTTCATGCGTTTGATGATCCTTACTGTTCTTACCCTGATCGCCTTTGCCGCCAATTCGGTTTTGACCCGCGCGGCCTTGCAAGTGGATGCGATTGATCCTTCTGCTTTTGCTGTGATCCGCGTTGCCTCTGGCGCTGTCATGTTGCTGCTGATTGCGACTGCGCGCTCGGTCGCTGTGCCGATGCGCGGGCAGGGCCGTTTGGTCGGCGTTGCGTCTTTGGTTGTTTATTTGATCGGCTTCTCGCTGGCCTATCTGACTTTGGATGCGGGGCTTGGCGCTTTGATCCTGTTTGCCATGGTGCAGGTGACGATGATGGTGGCGAGCGCTGTGTCTGGAACGAGACTGACCCTGCCGCAGATCGCTGGAATTGCTATCGCTTTGGCTGGTCTTTGCATTGTTTTATGGCCGGTTGGTCCCTTTGCTGTTGATCCCGTCGGCGCGGTTTTGATGGCTGTCGCGGGCATCGGATGGGGGATTTATACACTTGCCGGGCGTACCGGGGGCGATCCGCTGGCGGTCACCACGGCCAATTTCGTTTGGGCCGTTCCTGTGGCGGCTGTTTTGTTGCTGTCCCAGTTTACCCATGTGACTTGGTACGGGGCAGGGTTGGCTGTGGTCTGCGGGGCGGTGACATCCGGTTTGGGCTATGCGCTTTGGTATACTGTGTTGCCAAGTCTGGCGGCTGTGACGGCGGGCCTGTTGCAACTGGCTGTCCCTATCATTGCCATCGCGGCCGGTGTGCTGTTGCTGGGCGAGCCGTTGACATCGCGGTTGATCATCGCCTCGGTCATGGTCGTTTTCGGGATTGCGCTGGGCGTTCTGAGCCGAAAACCGGGCGCGTGAGCAGATCAGGGCTTTTTCTAACCGCTAATGCACCTTATCTGGGGGCCATGCGTCGGTTTTTCGTGTTTGGTCTTGCCCTTGCGGCATTTGGTTTGGGCAGTGCCTTTTCGGCGCGCGCTGATTGTGTCGTTTTGCTGCATGGGTTGGCGCGGTCTGATACCTCGCTTGCTTTGATGGAAACGGCTTTGTCTGGTCGTGGGTTTCAGGCTTTTAGTCCGCAGTACCCGTCGACCGAAAAATCCGTTCAGACCCTTGTTGAGGAAACCTTGCCCGAGGCGGTTGCCCGTTGTGGTGATCAAACTGTGCATTTTGTGACCCATTCGATGGGGGGCATTTTGATGCGTGTCTGGTTGGCGGACACCCGTCCCGAAAACCTTGGCCGTGTGGTCATGATGGCCCCGCCCAATCAGGGCAGTGAGGTCGTCGATGTGCTGGGGGGGACTGCGCTGTTTGAATGGGTCAACGGCCCTGCGGGTGCCCAGCTTGGCACGGGCGATGAGACCTTTGTAAACGGTCTGCCGCCGGTGGATTTCGAGCTGGGAGTGATCGCTGGCAACCAGTCTTTGAACCCGTTCTTTTCGTCGATCATTGAAGGGCCTGATGACGGCAAGGTCTCTGTCGCCTCGACCCGTGTAGAGGGGATGGCTGATCATATGGTTATGCCCGTCAATCATACCTTTATGATGAACAATCCGCTGGTCATTGCCGAGGTCGTCCATTTTCTGGAACACGGGGCGTTTGATCCTGATTTGACCTATATCGAAAGCGTGTCTGAAACCGCCGAAGACTTGGGCTGTGAGGCGGGTCTGTGTGATGATGGTGCGGAACAGACCGCAAATGATTGAGCTGGATCTGATTGGCGCGCAGGTGTTGCGCCCTGAAGGGATGTCTGGTGATCGTTTGTCGATTGCTGAGAGCCGTATCGTGGCCGAGCCGGTGGGTCGTGCTGTGGATATGGCGGGCTTTATGGTTCTGCCTGGTATTGTTGACGTGCACGGTGATGCATTCGAGCGCCATGTTGCCCCCCGCCGGGGTGCGATGAAGCAGATGACTGAGGGCTTGGCGGCTGTCGATGCAGAGCTGGCGTGTAATGGGATTACCACCGCTGTTTTGGCCCAGTTTGTCAGTTGGGAAGGCGGCCTGCGTGCGCCTGCGTTTGCTGATCAAGTGTTAGAGGCTTTGGACGAGGTCCAGCCTGATGCCTTGACGGATATGCTTTGTCAGTTGCGGTTTGAGACCCATATGCTGGATGAATATGACGCGTTGTTGGATCGGGTCGATCGTCACGGTGTTGGCTATGTCGTGTTTAATGATCACCTGCCGCATGACCGATTGGCGGATGGGCGCACCCCGAAGCGGTTGGTTGCCCAAGCTTTGAAAGCGGGTCGTAATCCTGACGCCCATCACGCCATGATGCGCGATTTGCATGCGAGGGCTGCAGAGGTGCCTGCGGCGCTTGAGGGGCTTTGTGCGGCTTTGCGGATGCGTGGTGTGGCGATGGGCAGTCATGATGATCGCACTGCTGAAACCTGTGCTATCTGGCAGAGCCGCGGTGTATCGATTGCTGAATTTCCCGAAACCCTTGAAGCCATTGAGGCCACCCGCGCGGCGGGCGGCCACGTTATTCTGGGCGCCCCAAATGTAGTGCGCGGGGGGTCCCATAATGGCAATCTGTCTGCATTGGAGCAGGTCATGTTGGGCCACTGTGATGCTTTGGCGTCTGACTATCACTATCCATCGCCCAGACGCGCGGCTTTGATGATGGTGCAGGCGGGCGCGTTAGAGTGGTCTGCGGCTTGGGAATTGGTGTCAGATGGCCCTGCGCGTGTGCTTGGCTTAACCGATCGCGGGCGGCTTGCGTCGGGGCTGCGTGCGGATGTGCTGATCTTGGAGCAAGAGAGTCACCGTGTGGCGGGCACCATGGTCGCTGGGCGCTTTAGTTATCTCAGTGGCGCTTTGGCGGAGCGGTTGATCGTTTGATTTTTCATGCCTCCGGCGGAGGTATTTTGCCCAAGAAGAAGCAGCAGGGTCGTCTTAGTTGCTGGGTTTTACGATCCGGTTGATGTGGCCCATTTTGCGGCCCTGTTTGATGTCCGCTTTGCCGTAGAGATGCAGGGCCGTGTCAGGCTCTTTTGCGAGTGTTGGCACACGGGCCATGTCCTCCCCGATCAGGTTTTCCATCACCACGTCGCTGTGGCGTTGACCGTCCCCGAGGGGCCAGCCTGCCACGGCGCGGATGTGTTGTTCGAACTGGTCCACTGCGCAGCCGTTTTGTGTCCAGTGGCCCGAATTGTGCACCCGTGGCGCGATTTCGTTGACGATGAGCCCCGATTTGGTGACAAAAAGCTCGACCCCCATGACGCCCACGTAGTCCAGTGCGTTCAGGATTTTCGCGGCCAGCAGGACCGCATCCATCTTTTGCGAGGCTGTGAGTTGGGACGGGATTGTTGTCGTGTCCAATATGCCGTCTTTGTGGACGTTTTGCCCCGGATCGTAGCAGCTGACTTCGCCCGTGAGGCCCCGGGCTGCGATCACAGAGACCTCATAGTCGAAATCGATGAACCCTTCGAGCAGGCTGGGCGCGCCCTGCATGCTGTCGAGCGCTGCATCGGCTTGGCCGCGGTCCATGATCCGTGCTTGTCCTTTGCCATCATAGCCCATGCGTCTTGTTTTCAGGATCGATGGGGCGCCGATGTTGTCGAGCGCTGTGCTGAGGCTGGTGGCATCTGTGATGTCTGCATAGGGTGCGGTTTGCAGGCCGAGATTTGACAGGTAGTCTTTTTCTGTCAGCCGGTCTTGGGAGACACGGAGTGCTTCTCTGTTCGGGCGGATCGGCTTGAGGGTTTCCAGCAGGTCAAGGGCCTGCGTGGGGATGTTTTCAAATTCGTAGGTGATGACATCAACGGTGTTTGCGAAAGCCTTCAGCGCGGCCGTGTCGTCATACGCGGCTGTGGTGACGTGATGTGCTACATCGGCGGCAGGCGGGTTTGCCCCAGGCTCAAAGATATGGGTTTTGAACCCCAGCCTGCTGGCTGCGACCGAGAGCATCCGCCCCAGTTGACCGCCGCCCAAGATGCCGATTGTGCTGCCAGTGGGGAGTTCAGTCATCGCTTGGGTGCTCTGGGATTGACGCAGAAAGTGCGGCGCGCCATGCGTCGAGCCGTGTGGCAAGGGCAGGGTCTTGCAGCGCCAGAATGCCTGCCGCCATGAGGGCTGCATTGGCGGCCCCAGCGGACCCGATGGCCATTGTCGCCACAGGATACCCGCGCGGCATTTGCAGGATCGAATAGAGGCTATCGACGCCCGACAGGGCCTTGGTTTGCACCGGCACCCCGATCACGGGCACCCGTGTTTTGGACGCCATCATGCCCGGCAGATGCGCGGCCCCGCCAGCGCCTGCGATGATCACCTGAAGGCCACGGTCCACAGCCGTTTTGCCATAGTCCCAAAGCCGGTCTGGCGTGCGGTGGGCAGAGACGATGCGGGTCTCATGCGGCACGCCAAGCTCGTCCAGCAGGGTGGCGGCCTCTTTCATGGTGGCCCAGTCCGATTGACTGCCCATGATGATCCCGACGGTGGCTTGTGTCATGTGATCTGCCCTTTGGCCTTTGAGTTGGCGGAATAGAATGAAGGCGGCACTATAGTCAAAGCGGGCGACGTGGCAATCGGACTTTGATCAGGCGATAATATCGGGGGTCAGGCGGTCTTCGATCCGCGCAATCAGGTCTTTGAGCTGCAACTTCTTTTTCTTGAGCCGTTGCAGGGTCAACTGATCGCTGGTGCTTTTCTCAACCAAGGCAGTGATGGCTTCATCAAGATCGCGGTGTTCACGGCGGAAAACCTCAAGCTCGACCTTTAGAACGTCATCGGTTTTCATCGAGATGTCATTGGGTGCGTTCATTAAGCTTTGATTCTCTGTCTGGTTGAATAGGCGCAGTCTACCTCTCTGATTGGAATGCGCATAGCCCTTGATAACACCTGATTTTCTTCCCATATTCTTAACGAGACGCGGTTGCCGCTAAGAGGGGCCGCAAATTTGGACTGTCGCTTGTCAAAAAGGACGTGTCACGATGACAAAACTGACCTTGGGGGGATACCCTCATTTGCTGGGCTTCGAGCAGCTGGAACGCTTGCTGGAACGCACCGCAAAATCCGGTAACGAAGGCTATCCGCCTTTCAATATCGAACAAACTTCTGATCAATCCTACCGGATCACGCTGGCTGTAGCAGGCTTTGCCGAAGATGATCTGGCGATTACCGTCGAGGACCGTCAGTTGGTCATTCGCGGCCGCCAGTCCGAGGATTTCAAAGAACGTGTGTTTCTGCATCGCGGGATTGCGGGCCGGCAATTCCAGCGGTCTTTCGTTCTGGCCGACGGTGTGGATGTGGGCGAGGCGATCATGGAGAACGGATTGCTGCATATCGATCTGTCCCAGTCCAAGCCCGAAACCATCGTTCAGACCATCAATATCAAGAAGGGATAAGCCATGAACACGACCGAAAATTTTGATCAGGCCGCAACGCGGATGGTTTATGTCAAATCGGTGCCCGTCGAAGGCTTGCCCGATGCGGTGCGCGAGCAGGCGGGCGATCTGGATCATCTCTTTGCCGTGCACGATGCCGACGGCCAGCAACTGGCCTTGGTGGCCGACCGCCGCTTGGCCTATTCGCTGGCGCGCGAGCACGATTACAAACCGGTTTCTGTCCATTGAGCCTGCCGTTCCCAGTCGATTGGGTCGACGCTTTTACTGACACTGCCTTTGGCGGCAATGGCTGCGCTGTGGTGCATGGCGGTGCGACCCTGTCGCCCGAGGTCTGCATGGCCTTTGTGCGAGAGACCTCGCTTGTTGAATGTACATTCACCGGCCCGTCTAAGGTCGCCAATGTGCGTATTCGCTACTATCTGGCGTCGCGCGAAATTCCCTTTGCGGGTCATCCGACCATTGCGACCCTGTTTGCGATGTATGAAGCAGGGCTGATTGGCGACGGGGATTGGACGATTGAGACCGATGCAGGCGTCATGCCTGTGTCGATCAACGAAGGCCAAATCTCGATGACCCAGAACGCCCCAGACTTCGGGGCGAAGGCGGACCCTGCGATTGTTGCAGAGGCATTTGGCTTGCAAGCCACTGATATTGTTGGGGCTCCGCAGGTTGTGTCCACTGGATTGCCGTTTTGTATCACTGTTCTAAAGACCCGCGAGGCGCTTGATCGGGCGGTGCTTGATCTGGACAAGCTGAAAGCCTATTACAAATCCCTTGGCGTTGCAGAGACAGACATCATGGAGCCGTTTCTTGTCACTTTGGGTGGTGCGACGGATGCCGGTCAGACCTATTCAAGGTTGCTTTTGGCGCCGCCAAGCCCTGCCGAAGACCCGTTTACAGGATCAGCCACGGGGGCGATGGCGGCCTATTTGTGGGCAAACGGGTTGATCGACAGCCCCGTGTTCACAGCCGAACAGGGGCATGGCATGGGCCGCCCCGGCCAAGCGCAGGTCAAGGTCAACGGCCCCCGCAATGCGATCACGGGGGTTGAGGTATCTGGCACGGGCTATGTGCTGATGCGCGGCGAGGTGATGCTGCCGGATTGATCGCTTACTTGGCGATCAACCCCATGTTTTCCAGCTTCAGCAACACTTGGTGGGCGCAGTTGTCCACATCGACATTTTCCGTCTCAACCCGAAGTTCGGGCGTTTCGGGGATGTCGTAGGGGTCTGAAATCCCTGTGAATTCCTTGATCTTGCCTTCGCGGGCGAGCTTATAAAGCCCCTTGCGGTCGCGGCGTTCACACTCTTCCAGGCTGGTGGCCACGTGGACCTCAAGGAAGGCACCGAAGCTTTCAATGTCTTCGCGCACAGCGCGGCGTGTGGTTGCATAAGGCGCGATGGGCGCACAGATGGCGATGCCGCCGTTCTTGGTGATTTCAGAAGCCACATAGCCGATGCGGCGGATGTTCAAATCGCGGTGTTCTTTTGAGAACCCAAGTTCGGAGCTGAGGTTTTTACGCACGATGTCCCCGTCAAGAAGGGTGACAGGCCGTCCGCCCATTTCCATCAGCTTGACCATAAGGGCGTTGGCGATAGTGGATTTGCCCGAACCGGACAGGCCGGTGAAGAAGACAGTAAACCCTTGCTTGGACCGCGCAGGGCGGGTGCGGCGCAGTTCTGTCACCACTTCGGGGAAGGAAAACCAGTCTGGAATATCGAGACCTTCTGCCAAGCGGCGGCGCAGTTCTGTGCCTGAGATATCCAGAACTGTATCGCCTTCGGGCACTTCGTTCGCAGGGAAATACTGAGCCTTTTCTTGCACATAGACCATGTGCTTGAAGTCGACCATTTCGACGCCGATCTCGGATTCGTACTTTTTGAACAGATCTTGGGCATCATAGGGGCCGTAGAAATCTTCGCCTTTTGAGTTTTTGCCGGGGCCAGCGTGATCACGGCCAACGATGAAATGTGTGCAGCCATGATTGGCGCGGATCAGCCCGTGCCAGACCGCTTCGCGCGGACCGGCCATGCGCATCGCGAGGTTCAGCAATGACATGGATGTGGTCGCGGTCGGGTACTTGTCCAGCACCGCCTCATAACAGCGGACGCGGGTAAAGTGATCAACATCGCCCGGTTTGGTCATACCGACCACGGGGTGGATCAAAAGGTTGGCTTGGGCCTCGCGCGCGGCGCGGAAGGTCAGTTCCTGGTGGGCGCGGTGTAGGGGGTTGCGGGTTTGGAAGGCCACAATCCGGCGCCAGCCCACTTTGCGAAAATAGGACCGCAGTTCGTTCGGGGTGTCGCGGCGGGCGCGGAAATCGTAGTGCACAGGCTGCTGGATGCCGGTGACGGGGCCGCCCAAGTACACTTTGCCAGCCTGATTGTGCAGATAGTTCACCGCAGGGTGGGCATCATCGTCGGCGCCGAACACATGCTTTGCCTCAACGGATTTGTCGGGCGTCCAGCTGTCGGTGACGGTCATGGTGGCAAGGATCACGCCTTCTTGGTCGCGCAAGGCAATGTCTTGGCCGATCTCAACCGTTTTGGCGAAATCCTCGGACACGTCCAAGGTAACAGGCATCGGCCAAAGCGCACCATCCGTCAGGCGCATGTCTTTGACAACGCTGTTATAATCGGCCTCGGACAAGAACCCTTTGAGCGGATTGAACCCACCGTTCATCAGCAATTCAAGATCACAGATTTGGCGCGGGGTCAGATCAAAGCTGGTCAGATCAGCCGCCTCAACCTTCAATTTTTGCGCGGAGTCGTAGGAAACATACAGTTCGGGCACAGGAGCCAGATTGGGGGCCATTGTCATGGGGACTACTCTTTTGTCATTGCCTCAGGTTCGCGGGTCGTCGTGCCCGTGTTACGCGCGGGAATAGTAGCGGAATGTGGCAAAAGTATAGCCGCGCCACAGTTTTTTGCAGCGCAGCATGGCGGAAATACCATAGGTTTGGGGGGGTTATTCGGCTGCCTGAACCGCTTCGTCTTCTGCATGTTCGGCCAGCCAACGCTCGGCCTCAAGAGCCGCCATGCAGCCCATGCCGGCTGAGGTGACGGCTTGTCTGTATTTGTGATCGGTCAGATCGCCTGCTGCGAAAACGCCGGGGATTGAGGTCTCAGTGCTGTCGGGCTTGGTCACGACATAGCCGCCCATGTGTGTTTCCAGCACGTCTTTTACCAGCTCGTTCGCGGGGGCGTGGCCGATGGCGACAAAGACGCCTTTGCAAGCAATATCAGTGATTTCACCGGTTTTGGTGTGCTTAACTTTGATGCCTTCAACCCCGAGTGGGCTGTCTGTGCCGTAGACTTCCTGCAACTCATGGAACCAGAGCGGCTCGATCTTGGGGTTTTTCTCAAGTCGGTCGATCAGGATCGCCTCTGCCCGCAGTTCGTCGCGGCGGTGCACAAGCGTGACTTTGGACGCGAAGTTGGTCAAAAACAGAGCCTCTTCGACAGCCGTGTTTCCGCCGCCGATGACCACGATTTCCTGACCGCGGTAGAAGAAGCCGTCGCAAGTGGCGCAGGCTGATACGCCGAAGCCTTTGAATTTCTCTTCCGTCGGCAGGCCCAACCATTTGGCCCGCGCACCGGTGCACAAGATGATCGCATCGGCCACATAGACGGTGCCGCTGTCCGATTGCGCCACATAGGGGCGTTTGGAAAAATCGACGCTTGTGATGATGTCGCCGATCACTTCGCAGCCCATCGCCTTGGCGTGGTCTTGCATGCGGATCATCAGATCGGGGCCTTGGACTTCGCTGTCGCCGGGCCAGTTTTCAACCTCTGTGGTGGTGGTCAGCTGGCCGCCTGGCTCAATGCCTTGCACTAGGATGGGGTTCAACATGGCGCGGCTGGCGTAAACGCCGGCGGTATAGCCCGCAGGGCCGGAGCCGATGATCAATACTTTGGTGGTGCGTGTTTCGGCCATGATGGGTCCCCCAAGAATCCGGTGTGATGCAGCCTGAGTGATATAGCGGCACAGGGCGGGGGCTTAAACCCCCGACGCACGCTGCCCACGGCGACGTGATGAGGCGGGCTGATTTAACATTATTGCGCGGTTGCGAAATATTATTGCGCAGGGTTCGGGCTTGTTGTAAGTTTTGCGAAGCCACAGGGGAACTACATGACGATTTCAAGACTAGATCCGATTGATCGGAAAATTCTGGCCGAGCTGCAAGCCGATGGACGCATGACAAATGTGGAGCTGGCAAAGCGGGTCGGTATTTCAGCGCCGCCCTGTCTGCGCCGCGTGCGCACGCTGGAAGAAAGCGGGTACATCAAGGGCTATCATGCCGATGTGGACGCGCGGGTTTTGGGGTTTGAGGTGCAGGTCTTTGCGATGGTCGGTTTGGCCAGTCAGGCCGAATCCGATCTGAGTGCCTTTGAAGAACGCTGCCGCGAATGGCCGCTTGTGCGCGAATGCCATATGCTCAACGGCGAGGTCGATTTCATTTTGAAATGCGTCGCCCCTGATCTGAGCAGCTTTCAAAGCTTTCTGACAGGCGAATTGCTGACCACGCAGAACGTGGCCAGCGTAAAGACATCGCTTGTTATCCGCGGCGCGAAGGACGAACCGGGCGTGCCGTTTGACGTGATGGAAGAACGGCTAAGCAAGTCCGCTTAGCCCGCATCAGCGGTTCAAGCCACAAAAAGATCATCGTTCATGTCCTCTTCCAAGGCCCGTGGATGGGCGAGCGGACCAAAGTCGTTGAAGCTGCGGATATGCGGGAACAGCGACAAGAACACATCACGCATATACATCGACATCGATCGCGATACCTGCGCACCGGGATGGTAGGTTTCGATCTCAAGCCCGCCTGCATAGATCGCCGCATGACGGCTGAGGCAGATGTTGTAGGTCTGAACCGGACCACTTGGTGAGATATCAATGACTTGCATGCCGTCGATGAAGTCCCGAATAGGGGTCATAACAGGCGCGCCGTGGGACAGGTGCCGCATGTGCGGTGCTGTTTTCAGGATGCGCGCGGATGGTCCAAGCAAAACGCTGTTCATAGGGCGCGAAATGCCGAAGCTGTCGGCCATAACGCGAGCCATCGGAATGGGATGCGTTGAGGACGGGGACACCGCGGTCGAGCCGATCCAGACAACCTGTGCTGCTTCACCGCTGGTGGTTTCCAGCCAGTCGCCAGGCATCAGGTCTTCAATCGCGATTTGGCCATCACGGCCGGTCAGGATTGTACCGCGTGCCATAGCTGTGAACGGAGCTTCAAAGGTTGGCAGAGCCGGGGCTTTATGTTCGGACCAGTCAATATCGCCATTCGGGCGCAGGCTGGAGACCTCATAGCGGCGCAAGGAGGGACGCGGGCGCGCTTTTGCTTCTTCTTTAAGGTCTGCGGGAACAACAGAGAGCCCGGTTGCACGGGAGGGAGGAAAATAGGTCGTCATGCGATCACCATACTTAGGTTGGTCACATCCGCGTCGGCCCCCACCGACAACGACAGAAGGACTAGTTAACGAAACAGTCAGTTGTCTTATGTGGGTTTAACTTGGCTATCGAAACGGCCTCTGTCAAAGAATAGCGCCTATTGTCGTCTTCTTCGTTTCAATGCTGTCTGTTCGACTTGTTTTGTTTCACCGCGCCCGCGAAGCTTCGCCACAATTGGCCATTTCCCGCCGAGCCAAAAAAAAGCCCGCCACCGAATCAACGGGGCGGGCAGGTGACCTTTGGGTAAGGTCGTAGGGGAAAAGATGGGGCAGAGAGACTTGCCCCGGTCGGGAGGGTTAGGCCGATTTGACCTGTCGCACAGCCATTGCATTGCGCTTCGTGATGAAGGCTTTGCGCCGTGCTCCACGCGACCACGGCAACACGGGGGACAACTGTGCGGCTGTGGTTGTAATTGACGCGATGAAGCGAAGGTTTCGTGCCATGCGGTTCGTTCCTTGTTATTGTCTTAACGACCGATCCTGCTCGATTGGCCGCTTCGTGGTCTTGATGGTCCGTCCTGCTCGTTGGACCATTTCTGCTTTTGAAAACTTATCCTGCTCGATAAGTCTTTTACTGCTTCGTTCGCCTATCCTGCTCGATAGGTTTGGAACTGTATGACGGGGGATACCCGCTGTAAGAACAATCTGACGTAGGTTTCTGGCAGGCCTGTGGCAAAATGAAAAAAAGTTGAAAAAAATGCGAGAGAATGGCGGGATGAGGCCCGTCTTAACGATTGCCTCAATTCAAGATATTGAAAATTAACGATAAATTGAAAATTTGGAAATCAATCAACCCGTTTTCGAAGGATTGTTTCTGGATCAATATGGCAAATCCAAGATCGAAATCGCCCTATTCCTGCCGTATTCACAGCCGGATCGTTGAAATCAACCGCCCGTAGTCGGCTTCTTTCAGATGGCAGCTGCGCCGGTAGGAATAGAACCGATCCGCGTCTGAATAGGTGCAGTGCCGTGTCCATTCCGCATGGCCTACGCCTGCGTCCCGCAGCCGCGACAACCCGAAGCTGGGCAGGTCGAACTGCATCCGGTCGTCTGTGCCGCCCGCAAAGAACCGCGCGTTGTCCGGGCTGTCGGCCAGAAAGTCGTCCATGAACTCTGGTCCAACCTCATAACTGCGTTGACTAATGCAGGGTCCGATCACCGCTGTGATGTTTTCGCGCGTCGCCCCAAGCTTGACCATCGCCTCGACCGTGTTGTCCAAAACCCCGATCAGCGCCCCGCGCCAGCCTGCATGGGCGGCCCCGATGACCTTGGCCTGTGTGTCTGCAAAAAGAACCGGCTGACAATCGGCTGTCAGCACCCCTAAGACCAGATCAGGGGTTTTGCTGACCATTGCATCCACCTTGGGCTTTTCATCCAGTGGCGCTGTCACCTCGATCACATCTGCGGAATGGCATTGGTGTACCCCGATCAATGCGTCAGGGGCTGCCCCCATCGCTTCGGCCACCCGCGCGCGGTTGATTTTCACGATATCCGCCTGATCGCTGCTGCCTGCGCCGCAGTTCAGCCCGTCGAACACCCCCGACGATGCACCGCCGCGTCGCGTGAAGAACCCGTGGCGCACAGGTGCCAGTGCGTCGGATGTCAGGATTTCCAAGGTCATTGGCAGGTCTTCATGGTGTCAATCCAGCGGGAGGTGGTCCGTCGGTCGGGTAAAGCCCGATCACTTTGAACAGAGTTCCCATTTCTTGAGGGTGCGTCAACCGCCGATGTGCCTGTTCGATTTGTGTCAAAGCCTCGCCCGTGGCGTTGTTGGCCAAGGCCTGTGCCCGCGCAGTAATGCCGAGCCGTTCCAGAAACACCCCTTGCGGGCA
>CAZWSE010000095.1:0-12882 GCA_964636575.1 uncultured Sulfitobacter sp.
TCCACAAACCGTGCGTTCTCTTGGATATATTGAAACCGTAGCTCCGGTTTCTTCCCCATTAACCTTTCCACCAGATCACCCGTTTGCCCGGGCTCGTCTTCGTCGATTTGCACTTTGATCAGTTTGCGCGTGGCGGGGTTCATTGTGGTGTCTTTGAGGTCTTTTGCGTCCATTTCGCCAAGACCTTTGAACCGCTGCACGTCTATTTTACCTTTGCCGCCAAGCCCTTTTTCCATCATCTGGTTTTTCTCGGCGTCGTCGGCCACGTAAAGCCTGCGCGCCCCTTGGGTCAGACGGTAGAGCGGGGGGCAGGCCAGATAGAGGTGACCGTGGTCGATCATGGGCCGCATTTGCGTGAAGAAAAACGTCATCAAAAGTGCCGCGATATGGGCGCCGTCCACGTCCGCGTCGGTCATGATGATAACTTTTTCGTAGCGCAGATCGTCGATGTTGAACCGCGTTCCAAGCCCGACGCCGAGCGCTTGGCTCAGGTCGTTGATTTCTGCGTTTGACCCCAGTTTGGAGCTCGCTGCCCCCAGCACGTTCAGGATTTTGCCGCGCAATGGCAGCAGCGCTTGGGTCTTGCGGTCGCGTGCCATTTTGGCGGAACCGCCCGCGCTGTCGCCCTCGACGATGAAAAGTTCTGTGCCTTCGCGGCTGTTGCTGGAACAATCGGTCAGCTTGCCGGGCAGGCGCAGTTTTTTGGTGGCCGTTTTACGCGCGGTTTCTTTTTCCTGCCTGCGCCGCATCCGTTCTTCGGCGCGCAGCACCAGAAAATCAAGGATCGCGCCGGCTGATTTGGTGTCTGCCGCCAGCCAGTTGTCAAAGTGGTCGCGGACCGAGTTTTCGACCAGTTTTTGCGCCTCGACCGTGGCCAAGCGGTCTTTGGTTTGCCCTACAAATTCCGGTTCGCGGATGAAGCAAGACACCAAGGCGCAGCCGCCTGTGACCAGATCTTCGCGCGTGATGTCTTTGGCTTTGCGGTTGTTTACCAATTCGCCGTAGGCCCGAATGCCTTTGAGGATCGCCGCCCAAAAGCCTGCTTCGTGCGTGCCGCCTTCGGGGGTGGGCACCGTGTTACAATAGCTTTGGATGAACCCGTCGCGGCTTGGTGTCCAGTTGATTGCCCATTCGACTTTGCCGACCGTGTTGAATTTCTCTTTGAAATCAACGGCCCCACCGAAAGGTGCCTCTGCATAGGTGGTCATGCCGCCCAGTGTTTCGTTGAGGTAGTCCGACAGCCCGCCCGGGAATTTGAACGAGGCTTCCATCGGCATGTCGCCGTCTTCGATCCCTGATTTCCAGCGGATTTCGACCCCTGAGAACAGGTAGGCTTTGGACCGTGCCATCGCGAAAAGCCGCGCTGGTTTCAGTTTCAGGCTGCCGAAGATGTCCGGGTCGGGGTGGAATGTCACTGCCGTGCCCCGTCTGTTTGGCGCTGCCCCGACTTTTGCCAGTGGTCCTTGCGGGATGCCCCGCGAAAACTCCATCGCGTAGAGTTCTTTGTTGCGTGCCACTTCGACCCGCAGATGGTCTGAAAGCGCGTTGACCACCGATGAGCCGACCCCGTGAAGTCCGCCCGATGTCTCGTAGCTGTCGCCCGAGAATTTGCCGCCTGCGTTGAGGGTGCAGAAGATGATTTCAAGCGCTGATTTCGAGGGGTCTTTCGGGTGTGGGTCCGTTGGGATGCCGCGCCCGTTGTCGCGCACTGTTACGTGTCCGTTCGCGTGCATTTCGATTTCGATCCATGTGGCGTGGCCTGCCACGGCTTCGTCCATCGAGTTGTCCACGATTTCCGCGACCATGTGGTGCAGTGCCCGATCGTCCTTGCCCCCGATGTACATCCCCGGCCGCAGCCGCACGTGTTCCATGTCTTCGAGCACTTGGATCGAAGAGGCGTCGTATTCTTTTGCGGGCTTGGACCGGCCCAAAAGATCATTTGTCATGGCTGCTGCTTTATTCTTGATTGGTGCGCAGTATGTCATGCCCGCCCGGCAGGGGGAAGCGCGATTGCCCTTTCTTTTAGGGCCTTCTGGGTGAATATCGACGGGGTGCCTGTGTTTGAAGCGCGCCCTTAGCTTCGTCTTTTCCGGTTCGCAGTCCGGTGTGCTGTCAGTCGGTCGTCCAGCTTAAGATCGCATGCGCTACGGCTTCGGGCTGTTGGTGGTGAAGCCAATGGTCTGCGTTGTCCAATGTGACCCGTGTGAGCTGTGGCGCGAAATCTTCCAGACCTTCTGTTGACGCAGGCAACAACGCTGTGTCTTGCGTCCCCCAGATCAGCAGGTGCGGGCAGCGCACTTGCAGCCGTTCTGGCGGGAAGGTCGGGATGTCTGTCACGGGTTTGCCGGGGTCTGCCACGATAAGTGGCGAGGCGCGGTACCAGTGGATCATCGTTTTGAGCCGTCCGTCGCGTCCCCATTCGGCTTTGTAGTCCGACAGCTTTTCCGGCGTCAGCCAGCTGAGGTCCATATTGGCCGAAAAGAGCTTGAGCAGTTTGTCGAAATCATTGGCCGAAAGCCGGTCTTCTGACCCTGTCGCCCGCAGCACGTTGATGTATTGCGAAGCCTCGGACTGTGCGCCGCCTTTGGCCATTTCCCGTTGGAAGGGCACTGGGTGGACCCCGTTCATGATAATCAGCCGGTCCACGAAATCCGGTTTGAACATGGCCAACCCGTAGGCCAGTGCGGACCCCCAATCATGGCCAAGCACGGTGACAGGCCCATCATGGATTGCCACCATGTCGGCCAGCATATCCGAGATCGCGTAGCGGCTTATGTCATCGGGTGCGTAGCTTTGCCCGAAGCCGCGCAGATCAGGCGCGATGCAGTGAAAACCATCTTGCAACAGTTCTGCCAATTCCGCCCATGCCCCGCCATATTCGGGAAAGCCGTGCAGCATCAGCAGGGGCGGTTTGCTGGCGTCCCCCCATGTTCGAATGAAATAGGGGTTGCCGTTCAGATCACGTGTCTCAGACTTCATTCACCGGCGGCCTTGGTTTCAAAACGAAGCCCTGCGGCGGTGCGCGGTTTGAACCCGTTCCAATAGGTGTGATCGGCCGTGGCTTTGCCTGCGTCATCAAGGGCGATCACCCCGTCGCCTGCGTTTTCCACCAGATCAAAGTAGTCCGCTTTTTCGCCATCTGCTTTCAAGTGCAGATCAAGATAGGCCGTCGCGAAGTGCTGCGTGATGTTGTTCATGCGCACGTTGTCCCAGACTGCATCGGCGTAGTGTTCGGCAGCGATGAAATCAATTGCATCGGAGGGTGCATAGCTTTCGGCAGGGGCGGGCATGGGTGCGGCTGCGTTGTGGTTTGCGTGTTCAAAGGTCAGCAGGTGCCGTGTGACCCCTGTTGTGCCTTCAAAGATTTGCCGGATTGCCCCGTAGACCGATACGTCATCCACCCCGCCTGCCATCAGAAGCGTTGGCTTTTGGAATGCGGCCAACCCGTCGGCATCCCAGAAGCCTGCGTTCATCCCCCAAGGTCCGATGATGATCATCGCTTTGACGCGGTCGTCTATCAGTGCGTTATGGCTGTCTGACCCTGTCAGGTGCTGTGTCAGATGCCCGTTCGGCGTGCCCCAGCTGTATTCGGTTGAGGCTTGTGTAACGCCTGCGCCGCCGAAGATCAGTGCTCCGTAGCCGCCCATCGAATAGCCGATGACCCCTGTGGTTTGTGCATCTGTGATCGCCCCGATGTCGTCGTCTAAGCCATCCATCTGGTCAATGATGAACTTCTGGTCGATGGCGCGGTTGAGCAGCGTGGACCCGAAGGCGTTCTGGTCTGAATAGGTGCTGTCTGTGTGGTCGATAGACACTGTCACATAGCCTTTGGAGGCCAGATTTTCCCCCAAGTGAGACATCAAGAACCGGTTGCCTGGGTAGCCGTGGCTGATGATCACAAGCGGGAAGGTTCCGCCCGCAAGCGGTGTCGCGTCGCGGCTGGCTTGCCCGTGGAGTTGCACGTCTGTGACCCCGTCCCGCAGCGTTGCTGTATAGGGCGTGTTGCTGCCTGTGCCTGCTTGTGCGGGATACCAGATTTCAACGGTCAGGTCGCGGTCGTAGGTCGGTGCTGGCTGGTCTGCTGCGATGCTGTCAGTCACGATCTTGACGATGTCGATTTGCCCTGCGTGGGTAAAGCTGCGCGTTTGCACCCCGACGTCGTAGGTCCCGTAAGCTGCCAGATCGGGCGCGTCATGTCTGACCGTGTCGATCCTGTTTTCAGCCAGTCCTGCCGTGGCCAGAATGCTTACTGTCGCTGCGATGGGGAGTGCGGATTTGGTCATGGCTGAAGGCTCCGAAGGTTGGTGTGAAGGGTATGATCAGTATGGACGCTTTGTTTGGTGAGACAACTGTTATCCCATTTTCCGTCACGTAGCGGCCAAGCCTTGCCCCTTGCAATGGCGCTTGTGCCGTCCTGCATCGGGGGCTAGTCGTTGCCTATGTCTCACGCCCGCGTCTTGTCTTATCCGGCCCATACCCGCGCTGTTTTGCTGCTGGGTTTGCCGTTGATTGGCGGTCATCTGGCCCAGTTTGCCATTGGCTTGACCGACACTGCCATGTTGGGTTGGTACGGTGCTGAAGCTTTGGCTGCCGTCACTTTGGGCGGCACCTATTTCTTTGTGATGTTTATCTTTGGAAGCGGTTTTGCTTGGGCCGTTATGCCGATGGTCGCCGAGGCCGATGCGCAGGACGATCAGGTCCAGATCCGCCGTGTCACCCGTATGGGCATTTGGCTGTCCTTGTTGTTTTCTGCCTTTGCCATTCCGTTCTTTTGGTTCTCGGAAGAGGTTCTGGCTGCTTTGGGTCAGAATGAGACTGTGTCTCGTACTGCCAGTTCCTATTTGCGTGTTGCCGGTTGGGGCTTGCCGCCTGCCATTTTGGTCATGGTTTTGAAGTCTTATCTTGCCGCCCTTGAGCGTACCCAGATTGTGCTTTGGATCACCGTGTTTGCGGCCTTGTGCAATGCCGCCGTCAATTACGCGTTGATTTTTGGAAACTGGGGTGCGCCCGAGCTTGGCGTTCAAGGTGCTGCCATTGCGTCTGTCACAACCCAGTTGGTGTCTTTGGTTGGTGTGGTTGGATATGCCGTTTGGGTCTTGCCCGAACATAGTCTGTTCCAGCGGTTCTGGCGTCCTGATTGGGATATGTTTGCCCGCGTTTTCCGTGTCGGTTTGCCCATCGGATTGACCAGCCTCAGCGAGGTCGGTTTGTTCACCGCCAGTGCTTTGATGATGGGCTGGCTGGGCACTGTGCCTTTGGCCGCCCACGGGATTGCGGTGTCTTTGGCAGGCGCCACGTTTATGATCCATCTGGGTTTGTCCAATGCAGGCACCGTGCGCGCGGCCAATGCTTATGGTCGCAAAGATGCCGCCCATATGGCCCGTGGTGGCATCACTATCACTGTCATGTCCTTGGTCTTTTCCGCCCTGACCATTGCTCTGTTTTTGCTGGTTCCTGTGTTCCTGATTGATCTGTTTCTGGACAAAGGTGAGCCTGCCCGGGACGAGATCATTTCTATCGGGGTTGGGTTGCTGGCAGTTGCTGCCTTGTTTCAACTGGTGGACGGTGCGCAGGTGATTGCGCTGGGTCTGTTGCGTGCGGTGCAGGATACGGCGGTGCCCATGGTTATTGCCGCTGTTAGCTATTGGGTCGTGGGGATCCCGATCAGTTACTATCTGGGCTTTGTCGCAGGCCTTGAAGGTATTGGTGTGTGGCTTGGGCTGGTCATCGGGCTGCTGGTTGCCGGATTGTTGCTGAGCTGGCGGTTTTGGGGCACTGCGATCAAGCGGGTTTAGCCGGTTCTTGAAAGGCGGAAATGGGCGCCTCTTTTACTTTGGGGAGTCAAAGAGAGCGCCCAATCCTACTGGTGTGGTTGTGCTGCGGATCAGTCCTTCTTGCGCCGTCGCATAAGCCCAAATCCGGCAAAACCACCCAGAAGCAGAGGCAGCGAGGCGGGCAGGGGCACGGCCGCCATCGCTGTACTATAGGTAAGTGTGATCCCGACCTGTGGCGACGGCCCAAAGAGGCCCACGTCATCAGACAAGGAGATCATCGCGTCGAGTTGCCCGTCGGCCAGAAGGGTGTCCAACAATGCCCCTTCAAGCGCGAAGGTGCGTTGGAAATCCACATCTGTGTTCGTTGAATACTCATTGAACAGATCGAACGGGCCACCCAGACCCGGATTTCCATTGTCGCTGTTGAACGCCCCTATGGGCCCTGCAGAGAACAGCCCTTCGAGATCGAGATCCAGAAATTCTGTCATGTAGAAGTTTTCATTGTCCTGATAGTCCCCCCGCGCATAGAGCGAAAGTGTACCACCGGTTCCGTCGGAGGGGGCGAGCCCTGCCAGTGACAAAGCGAAGTCTTGCCCTTCGACGGTTTGAGGTTCGCTGGTTGTCGCCGATACGGTCGCCGCAGAGGCGTGTGAGGCCACTGCAACAGACCCGATAACGGTTGCAATTACGATTTTGATTGAGGTTAGCATGTGCGTTCCTATTCCTTTGAAAAAAGTTAATAGAAACATTAGGTTAACAGGTATTTTGGGCGTGACTATTGTTGCAATTGGAAACTATTTGTGGCCCGGTCTAATGGGATTGTTTCGGCAATTTGCCCAGTCTTCGGCAGCCCGCACTATTGCTCTATTTTCGGAAACGCATCACGCGAAGTTTAGGCAGTCTTTCGCCTGCCGGGCGTGGTGCCTAGCTTTTGCTCATCCGGTCGGCTTTTTTCCGCACAAGCACGGATCGCAGGTCGTGCATGGCCAGAAGCAGCGCGTCGGTCACGTCTTCGAGCTGGTCCTCTGACGCTTTGGTTTGCGCCCAATGGGTCGTCAGGTTCATGTAGTCGACCGCGCGGTGGATGTCGTCGATATCGCGGGTGGCCAGCACGTCGCGGCGGCTGTCCATCCAGTCTGCGATCCTGTCTTTGTCGGCTTTCGAGAGCTTGCGGTCGCCTTGTGGTTTGACGTCGCCGTTGCGAATGTTGATCACCGCGATGGGATCCATTTCGATCCGTCTTTGCCGGTTCTCTGTATCCACCCGAAAGACGAGGGCCCCGTTTTCACGGACCCTGAAATAGTATTCGGGCAGATCGCTCATGTCGCTCTCCTGTTTTCTATGTCAGGCCTTAGCTTAGCCCCGCGCAGAATTTTTGAATCCGCGTGCATGCGTCTTTCAGGACGTCGTCTGAGGTAGCGTAGCTGATCCGAAAGCAGGGTGACAACCCGAAGGCCGCCCCAAAGACCACGGCCACGCCGACTTCTTCCAAAAGTGCTGTTGCAAAGGCTTCGTCGCTGTCGATTTTTGCCCCGCCTGCCGATGTTTTCCCGATCATATCTGCGATGTTGGGATAGACGTAGAACGCCCCTTCCGGTGTCGGGCAGGTCATCCCGTCTATGTCGCGCAGCATCGACAGAACCAGATCACGGCGGCGCACGAACATTTCGTTGTGCTTTGGGATATAGTCTTGGGTCCCGTTCAATGCCTCAACCGCGGCCCATTGGCTGATGGTGCAGGGGTTGGATGTGGATTGCGACTGGATCTTGCGCATTGCTGCAATCAACTGTTCCGGCCCTGCTGCATAGCCGATCCGCCAGCCTGTCATTGCGTAGGCTTTGGACACCCCGTTGCAGGTGAGCGTGCGGTCGTAAAGCTGCGGTTCGACCTCGGCTGGAGTGCAGAATTTGAAATCGTCATAAGCCAGATGTTCGTACATATCATCTGTCATCACCCAGACATGCGGGTGGCGCATCAGCACGTCAGTCAGGGCTTTCAATTCGTCCCATGTATATCCCGCCCCTGTCGGGTTTGAGGGCGAGTTGAAGATCAGCCATTTGGTTTTGGGTGTGATCGCAGCCTCAAGCTGGTCGGGGGTCAATTTGTAGGCGGTCTGGCTGGAGGCTTCTGCGATGACAGGCGTGCCGCCGGCCAGCAGCACCATATCGGGGTAGCTGACCCAATAGGGCGCTGGAATGACAACTTCGTCGCCTTCGTTCAGCGTGGCCATCAGTGCGTTATAAAGGATCTGTTTGCCGCCTGTGCCGATGCTGACTTGGGTTGGCACGTAGTCCAGCCCGTTGTCGCGTTTCAGCTTGTCGCAAACCGCCTGTTTCAGCTCAACAATTCCGTCGGGCGCTGTGTATTTGGTTTTGCCCGCTGCAATCGCCGCCACAGCCGCATCTTTGATGTTTTGGGGCGTGTCAAAATCCGGCTCGCCTGCGCTGAGGCTGATCACGTCTTGCCCTGCTGCCTTAAGCGCATTGGCTTTCGTGTTCATCGCGATTGTGGGGGACGGTTTAACGCGTGACAATGTCGCAGAAAGGAAATCCATAGCGGCCTCGGGTTTGTATGACTGATGAAGCTGTCATAGGGTGCGCCGAATATTCATTCAAGCGCATTGACCCTTCGACACGCTTTAACAAACGCAACCAAAGGACGGGCCGCATGGCAGAAGAGAACTTCGACTGGTACGGGCCCGATACCGCCACCTTTGGCGACCGTCTGGCCGCTGCCCGTGATGCTGCCAATATGACCCAAGCCCAACTGGCCCGCCGCCTTGGCATCAAGCCCAGCACTTTGGTCAATTGGGAGGACGATCTGTCCGAGCCACGCGCCAACCGTTTGTCTATGTTGGCTGGTCTGTTGAATGTGTCGATTGTCTGGTTGCTGACCGGTGAAGGTGAGGGTGTCGATTCCCCCGACAGTGACGTCGCCACCGTTGATCCCGAGATGAATGATCTGCTGGCTGAGTTGCGCATGTTGCGTGGTGAATACCGCACTGTCACCGACAAGCTGAGCCTGCTTGAGAAGAAGCTGCGCAAGGCGATGACGGTTTGACGGCTGTGTCCGAGACCCGCGAAAACCGGATCAAACGCATGAAGATGCGGTCCATGCGCCGTGGTATCAAAGAGATGGATCTGATCTTGCAAAGTTTTGCCGAGGCCAATCTGGACGCCATGCCAGAGCCTGAGCTTGAGACCTATGATGCCTTGCTGCATGAGAACGATCAGGATTTATATCAATGGGTTACAGGGCAGGTGGCTGCCCCCGATCCTTACGGTTCTTTGATTGATCGTATTTCCCGGACCTTCCAGTCTTAGGCACCTGTTAACCACGTCCGCTGGTTTATCTGACTTTTAAGACATTCTTCGGCTTTCTTCGTCAGGTTGCATTTTAAGCAATCTGTTTGGAGAGACTTATGAGCATGCAACAGGCCTTCGCGCCAAAGACTGATCCTGGATTTATGACCGGCTACCTTGATGCCCTCGCTTTGGTTGAGCGATTGCACCGCTTGCTTTTGGACGTGATCAAGGATGAGTTTGAACGTGTCGGCGTGCTGGAAATCAATGCTGTTCAGGCTTTGCTGTTGTTCAACATTGGCGACAACGAAGTCACCGCCGGTGAGCTGAAATCCCGTGGCTATTACCAAGGCAGCAACGTCAGCTATAACCTCAAAAAGCTGGTTGAGATGGGCTATATGCACCACCAACGCTGCGAAATTGACCGCCGGTCTGTCCGCGTCCGTTTGACCGAGAAAGGCCGCCATGTCCGTGAGGTCGTGGCCAAGCTGTTTGCCCGCCACGCCGAAGGTTTGGAATCAAAGGGTGTTCTTGGTCCTGAAGGGATCACCGAGATCAGCACGTCGCTGAAGCGGATGGAACGCTATTGGTCGGATCAGATTCGCTATATCTATTGATCTGCGCCGGTTGGGATGGCTTGTGAGAACACCAAGCCATCCAATTCGCGCAGCAGTTTTCGGGTCATCGCGTTCTGGTAGTCCTTGAACCCAAGCGCTGTTTCAACGAAGGCGTCTGGGCCGTGGATCACGTAGGCCCTGAAATAGGCGGACAGTTCTGCAATTTCGACCTGTCTGATGTCGCCAATATCAGGCGCATCTGCGCCGATGACCAAGCCGTTGATTGTCACGTCTTCAAAACTTGTGCGCACCACCATTTCTTTGGGCCGCGTCCCGACGTTGGCTTTGCCGTCGCCAGAAATGTCGAGCGTGCGTTTCCAGCAGTCGGGCTGTTGTTTGAGAAAAGCCACCCCGCGTTGCATTGTCGTGCCGAGCGCTGTTCCGGGGTCCATGTCCACCCGTGTGGTGCTGCGCAGGCGTGCGATCACGGTGTCGATGGTATCTGCATCCGCGATGCTGACCCAGGGTTGCAGCACGCGGTAATCAAGCGGGCCGCTCCATTCGTAAACCAAAAGCCGGACGGGGGCGGAGGGCATGACCAGCAGGGTTTGGCGCACCTCAGGGTCTGACAGCGCGCCTGCTATTCCGTCCAGTTGCAGGCGGTATTCTGCAGCATCGACGGAGCCTGATACATCAAGCGCGAGGGCGAGCGCTTGCCTGCAGTTTGCCTCTGCCGCTATGGGCGCGGTCAAAAGGCAGGCGGCTAGCAATGCCCTGCGGAGACAGTGTGTGTTGCTAAACTTGCTCATTCAGGCGTAGCCTTGTTGGCCTTGAATGTCCTTGATGCATCACAAGAGACGGCAAGTGCGTTTTTATCGGTTGCTTTTGCAATGAGCTGTACTGCATCAAATTTCGTCACATCAGGAACGGATGGTAACAGTCTGATATCAAATAAATTTACCATTTCACTCACCCCT
Organism: uncultured Sulfitobacter sp.; assembly: GCA_964636575.1. Lineage (GTDB taxonomy): Bacteria > Pseudomonadota > Alphaproteobacteria > Rhodobacterales > Rhodobacteraceae > CAZWSE01. The sequence continues at coordinate 10,611 of CAZWSE010000095.1, forward strand.
TCGGAGACGGGTTTGCGTGCAGCGACCCAATCGCGCGCGGTTTGACTTCGCGTTCCAGTTTGCGGCGCATGGCGCGTTCGTAGTCTTCAAACCCTTGGGCGATTTCCAAGAAGGCGCCGGGGCCGTGTAGGACGTTGTTTTGGTAGTATGGGATCAGATCGACCTCGGCCTCATAATCGGCGGCATTGACCACCAGCCCGTTCACGGTGATTTGGGCAAAGTCGAATTCGGCGTAGGCTTGTGCGGGTTCAAACCCTTCGTTGTTTGCGCCGTCACCCGCCATATCGAGCGTTTTGAAAAGACAGGCGGGGGCGCGGCGGAACATGTTCGCGCCATAGCCCAACGCGTATCCCATTGCGGTCGGGAAATCGTTGTGGCTGCGTTTGGAAAGTCCGATGGTTTCGGCTGCAATCGTTAAGTCTTTGGCGTTGCGGATGATCGTCCAGTCGAGCAGAATCTCTTGATTGTACCGACCGCTCCATTCAAAGGCGGCAAGCGCCACGGGGTCGGGGCTGGCCAGAAATGCGGCCTGCACGTCGGGTGAAATCAGCGCTGTCGCCAAGCCGCCGCGTTGCAGAATGTCTTCGCTTGCATCGACCGAGGACGACACATCCACCGCCAGCAAAAGCGCCAAGCGGCAGGCCTGCGCGGGGGCGGCCCAAGCAAATAGGGCCGCGCCAAAGGCAAGGGCTTGGTTCACCAGTGGCCTGTGCTTTCCATGCTCGCCCAAGGCTCAGCCACGGGCAGCGCGTCGCCTTTTTGCAAAAGCTCGACCGAGATATTGTCAGGAGAGCGCACAAAAGCCATGCGTCCGTCGCGGGGTGGGCGGTTGATGGTCACACCGTTGTCGGACAGGTGTTGGCACATTGCGTAGATGTCGTCGACTTCATAGGCCAGATGCCCGAAGTGCCGCCCGTCTGTGGGCAATTCGTCGTCCCCGTCCCAGTTGTAGGTGAGTTCTACCGGGCATTCTTCCTGCCCTTCGGGTGCCATGAAGATCAGGGAAAACCGCCCCTGTTCGCTGTCCATCCGGCGTGTTTCTTTGAGGCCCAACAGGGCGTAGAACGCCATTGAGGCTTCAAGGTCTTTGACGCGGACCATTGTGTGCAGGTATTTGAGTGTCATGTGCGAGGCTCCTTTGCTTTGCAATGGAACCTAGCAGAGAAACGCGGTGCTGCCAGTCCAATCAGAACTTTGAGCGAATGCCCATGGAGACGGACAGCCCTTTTGTTTCAAAGAGGTTGACGTTTGATTGGGTGCTGCGCGCCCGAACGGTGAGCGAGGGCACAAAGCCTGCATAACTTACATCGTTGAAGACGAAGGTCAGGTCGGCAGACAGCCCGTCGTCTTTCCGGTTCACATTGACGGCTGGAAACCCAACGAGAAACTGGTCGTAGTTGCGTTGGCTAAAGGTCACTCCTGCGCTTATCGACACCGGGCCTACCGGTTTTCCCAAAGCGTAACTGGCGCGGATCGCCACGTAGTCGTTGTCTCTGTTGGGTGTATCAGAGCTGGTATCGCGGATATAAATCCCAAGCCCCGCGATGTCCCCGTTTGTCCGTTTGTGCCTAATCTGAGCGCCGAACCCGAGGGTCGTGGTGTCCAGGGCGCTGTTTGAAAGGCGGTTTTGTCGATCAAAACTGGTGTCGAGGGTGAGCGACGTGCTGCCCGAGAGTTTGTACGTCACATCGCCCTTTACCCGGAAAAACCGGGTGTAGGAATTGCCCGTGGACCATGTTTGGCCGATACTTCCTGAAACTGAGGCCGTTGTGCCGGCCTCTCCGATTGCGAAGGCGTGCCGTAAACCTGTGTCGAAGTAAGTATAGGCGAAATCGCTGTTGGCGCGTGTCGGCGCAATTGCGCGGGCCTCGTCTGACAGTCTGACCCGTTTGACATAAAGCTGCGCGTTCCATGTCGTGGCGCTGGTTTTGCTGGCCCTCAATCTGTAATTCACCTGCGCGTTGATATGCGCTTCGATTCCGCTGAGAGGTTGCTGGCCCCCTACAATGACGCCACCGTCTGCAACCCCATCGACGACAAGATAGTCGTTCTCGGTTCCGTTGTTCAGGTTGTCTGTCGGTGTAAACCCGCCGTTTAGCCGGAACGACCAAGGATTGATTTGCCGTAGCCGTTTGTAGTCGCTGGCGACGACTGCTTCGGCTTGTTCATTTGGGGCATGGTTCGCCGCCCGTCGCAGCCAGAGCTGGGCAAGAGTGGGGCGGTCGCCTTGAAACGACATACGAGCGGCCAGTTGAGCGGCTTCGAATTTTTG
>CAZWSE010000096.1:0-12712 GCA_964636575.1 uncultured Sulfitobacter sp.
TTTTCATAGACGTTCATGTGCGGGTAAAGTCCGTAAGACTGAAACACCATCGCCACATCGCGATCTTTCGGGTCCAGATCATTGACGCGGTTGCCATCGATCAAGATCTCGCCTTCGGTGATATCCTCAAGGCCAGCAATCATCCGCATCGTGGTGGTCTTGCCGCATCCGGAAGGGCCAAGCAACACAAGAAACTCTTGATCCGCAATGGTCAGATTGAAATTGTCGACGCCGACAAAACTGCCCCATCTCTTGGACAGATTGCGCAACTCAATCTCAGCCATGCGTCCCCCAGTATGATTTTTGGCCAAATCGCAGCGCAGAAATTTGCAGAAGCTGCGCCGTCTAACAAAAGGCTAATAGCGAAGCACTGAGTCGGGCAAGCCCTTTTTGCAAACGTGTGCAAAAACCGCTTCTCCAAGCAAAGACACGCCGAAACCTTAGCCGTAACTGGACACGGGTGTCCCCGCCAAAGCCGCAATATTAAGCAAACCGCGCACAGTCACACCGGGTGTTACGATATGTGCACGGTTGCCCATGCCCATCAAAATCGGCCCAACCTCAAGCCCGTCCGCCACCATTTTCAACAGGTTGCGCGCGGCACCTGCGGCATCAGAGTTGGTGTACACCAAAACGTTGGCTTTCCCGTTCAAGCGGTTGCCCGGCATCTGGCGCTCTCTCAGATCAGGGTTCAAGGCAGCATCGGTGTTCATCTCGCCTTCGTACTCAAAGTCGACCTGCTCGGCCTCAAGAATGGCAAGCGCCGCGCGGGCCACTTGGCCGGACCGACTGTCAAGGTTCCCGAACTGAGAGCCAGAGCACAGCGCAATCTTGGGCGTCAAACCGAAGCGCTGCACATGCCGCGCGGCAGCGACCATCGTTTCTGCCAATTGCTCGGGCGTTGGTTCGTTGTTCACATGAGTGTCGGCCACGAAGATCGGGCCTTGATCCAGAATTTGCAGCGACAAGGCCCCGACGGGATGCAGCCCATCTGTCGCCAGAACCTGACTGATGTAGTTCAGATGCCACTGATACTGACCAAACAACCCGCAGATCATGCTGTCAGCCTCGCCGCGATGCACCATGATGGCCGCAATCGCGGTCGAGTTCGTGCGCATGATAGCTTTGGCTAAATCCGGCGTCGCACCTTTACGGGCCATCAGCGAATGATAGCTGCCCCAATAATCGCGGTAGCGGTGGTCATTGGTCGGGTCGACCACTTCGAAATCAACGCCTGCTTTAATGGACAACCCTTCGCGTTCAATGCGTTGTTCGATCACGTCGGGACGGCCGATCACAATGGCGGTCTCATTCAGTTCTTCGGACATGGCCTGCACAGTCCGCAGCACACGGTCTTCTTCGCCCTCCGCAAACACAACACGGCGTTGTTCTAGACGAGCGGCTTCAAACACAGGGCGCATGATCAGCGAGGACCGGTAGACTTGGGTCATCAAGCTGGACTTATAGGCCTTCAAATCGACGTCGCGCGTAGCGACGCCACTTTCAATTGCAGCCTTGGCAACCGCCACGGCGATGGTCGGCAGCAAGCGCGGGTCGAAAGGTTTCGGGATCAGGTAATCAGGGCCGAACGACAGACGCTCCCCCTGATAAGCCGCGCCCAGTTCTGCACTGGCGGTTTCACGAGCCAAACCGGCAATCGCCTCGACGCAGGCGACCTTCATCTCATCGGTGATCTCAGTCGCGCCCACATCAAGCGCGCCGCGGAAGATAAACGGGAAACACAGCACGTTGTTGACTTGGTTCGGATAGTCAGACCGGCCCGTCGCGATCAGGGCATCGGGTGACGCTTCGCGGGCCAGTTCTGGCATGATTTCAGGGGTGGGATTGGCCAGCGCAAAGATGATCGGATGATCGGCCATCTGCTTGACCATTTCAGGGGTCAGCAATCCGGGGCCTGAGACCCCCAAGAACAGATCAGCGCCTTCCATCGCTTCCATCACGGACCGCTTTTCAGTGGCCTTGGCAAACTCGGCTTTCTCGGCATTCAGATCGTTGCGTTGAGTATGTACGACCCCTTTGCTGTCAAGCATGGTGATGTTGTCTTTTTGGGCGCCCATCACCATCATCATCTTCAAGCACGCGATGCCCGCAGCGCCTGCACCAAGGGCGACGATCTTGATATCTTCGATCTTTTTGTTTGCGACCCGCAACGCATTGCTGGCAGCAGCGGCGGCCACGATGGCGGTTCCGTGCTGGTCATCGTGGAACACAGGGATGCCCATGCGTTCACGGCAAATGCGCTCAACAACAAAGCAATCAGGGGCCTTGATGTCCTCAAGGTTCACAGCGCCAAAGGTCGGCTCCAACCTGCACACCAAATCCGCCAGTTTTTCGGGATCAGGTTCGTTCACCTCAATGTCAAAACAATCGATGTCTGCGAACTTTTTGAACAGGACCGCCTTGCCTTCCATCACCGGTTTAGAGGCCTGCGCACCAATGTCGCCCAAGCCCAAAACGGCCGTCCCGTTGGAGATCACAGCAACCAAGTTTCCCTTGGCCGTGTAGCGAAAGGCGTCACTTGGGTTCTTTTCGATCTCGGTGCAAGCTTCGGCCACACCCGGGGAATAGGCACGGCTGAGGTCGCGACCCGTGGTCATCGGCTTGGTGGCGCGAATTTCCAGTTTACCGGGTTTGGGAAACTCATGATATTTCAATGCCGCCTGACGGTCAGCCGCTTGTTTGGTGTCTTCAGTCATCTGTCAGTGTCCCCCACCCGTTGTCGCGCCCATTCTAAGCGCCACATCAATCATTCTGTTCGAAAAGCCCCATTCGTTGTCGTACCAACCAAAGAGCCTTGTGAAATCGGGGCCAACAATGGTCTCAGGGCCTGCAAGGATCAGCGATTCAGGCCGCCCTTTCAGATCACTTGAAACCAGCGGCTTGTCAGTCCATCCGATCACGTCAGGCGATCCTATCGCAGCGCGCAGCCAATCAACACCGTCCTTCACAGGTTTTTTGAACCGGACCGTTAGATCAATCGCGGAAACGGAAGCCACTGGCACCCGCACTGCTGTCACAGTCACCAGACCTGCCAGTTCAGGCAGAACTCTTCCGATCATCTTGGCCGCACTTGTTGTTGTTGGCACCATCGACAAAGCCGCCGCGCGACTGCGGGCCAGATCAGGACCGGGCTTATCAATAGTCGGCTGGCTGCTTGTATAGCAATGAATGGTTGTCATATGCGCACTGCTGATCCCGAACTGGTCGTTCAGAACCTTCAAGATCGGAGCCAGCGCGTTGGTCGTGCAAGATGCGTTTGAGACGATCCGTTGATCCGTAAGGCCATCATCATTGGCCCCTAAGACAACCGTGAAATCCGCCGCCGGCGACGGGCCAGAAATCAGCACCCTGCCGGCGCCGGCTGTCAGCCCTTGTTCGGCCACCAACCGGCTGTTTGCGCGGCCTGTACACTCCAAGACAATATCCACGTCGCTCAGATCAACCCGATCCAAAGCCGCTTGCGAGGTAAACCGAATGCTGCGCCCATTGATCACCAGAGCATCTTTGGCGGTCTCCACTGTCCCTGCAAACACGCCCGACACACTGTCATATTCAAACAAGTAGGCGCAAGTTTCTAAGGTGGCGATGTCGTTGATGCACACAACCTCGATGCCCGCATCCGCGCGCGCAGTGCTCAGCAACCGGACAATCGTGCGCCCAATGCGCCCGAAACCGTTCACGGCAACACGGATGGGTTTGCGGGTCATAAGGCTGGCCAGTCATGTCAAAGGGTGAATGAAATCGCAGATCGTATATCCGCGATATAGCCAACCGGTCGATGAATAGTCAAACGGGCTTAAGGGGTCTCATATTGAAAAACCGGCGCCCAGTCTTGCCCCCAAACTTCTCGCCAGAACGGGATCCGCACAGAGTTTTGAAGAGGCACACCACCAGCCCATAAATCAGCGCGCGCTTGGGCGTGGCTTTCGAAATACTTCTGCACCATATCCCGCAGCCTGTGTTCGACCTTGGAATAGGCTGTGTCGCCGGACAGGTTTGTGGTCTCTGCCGGATCAGCTTTCAAATCAAACAAAGCATCTGTCAAAGGCTCTGACTCGTTCCCATCAAAGCGCTTGAAATAGGCCCAGTCTGGTGTCCGTACCACGCGGGTTTCTTCTTGCTCGGCGAACACGACGTCATCGCCCCAATCCACCAAAGGTTGCCCCCTCAAAAGCGGAGCGAAATCTCGGCTCGCAAGTGCGGCTTCTGGATCTGACAAAGGCACGTCCGCGTAGCTCAGGATCGTGGAAAAAAGATCCATGTTCGAGACCATCAAGGATGATCTTACACCTTCAGCGGTCACCCCCCTGTGACGCACAATCATCGGCACAGAATGGGCGGCGCGGTGCAGGTTCGACGGGAAACATGCGGCCCCGTGCCCCCAAAACCCATGGTGCCCAAGCGATAACCCATGGTCGGTTGTGAAGACCACCAAGGTATCTTCAGCGACCCCGTGCTGTTCAAGGGCCGCAATGACCTGACCCACCCCATCATCCACCATCGAGATCTGGGCATAATAGTTGCGCAACGTCGCAAGATCATTCGGCGCGCGCATCAACATCGACAGGTCAAGGTCTTTCGACGACCGCGCCTGCGCCCGCACAAAACCATCCACGGCTTCCTTGGACAGCCCTTCCCTCGGGATCGTCGTCATAGGGCAATCAGCATAGCGGTCGGTATGCCGACACGCGATGTCTTCTTTGGTGGCAGGCCAATGGCCATAGGGCGCTGGATAGGTCAGGAACAGAAAGAACGGATCCTCAGCATTCGCCTGATCCGCAATGAAATCCGTCGCCTTCCCAGTGAAGAAATCAACCGAATGGCCGGTCTGAGCATAGCTCGACCCGTTGTCGAAAATGGTGTTGTTGTAAAAGCTGCGCACATGCCCGTCTTCAAGGGTCACCCAATGGTCGAAGCCTTCGGCGGGCGTTGTGCTTTCACCTAAGTGGTACTTGCCAATCAAAGCGGTCGAATAGCCGCCTGCTTTAAGACATTTGGGCAAGGTCTGCATCCCATCCAGCGCATGCCACCCCTTAGGCCAAGGCGCAGTCCCACGGTCATCCAGCCATGAATGAACGCCGTGCTGCGATGGCAGTTGACCGGTCAAGACAGACGCGCGACAGGGCGAACAGAACGCGTTCGGGCAAAACGCATTGTCAAAGGTCATGCCCTCAGCAGACAGTCGATCCAGATGCGGTGTATGCACTTCGGAATTACCATAGCATCCAAGCGTTTCAGCCTGCTGGTTGTCGGTGAAAATCAGAACGATGTTCGGCTTCTTAGACACGCGATCAGGCCATACGGTCAGCAAAGGGGCTTTCATCCATTTGCGCCGTCAGATGGTGGTTCATCCGCTCAGACAAATGGGCACGCGTTGCGAAGTGATCAGGGTGATCCCAAAGGTTGTGGGATTCCGTTGGGTCATTGACCAGATCATAAAGCTCACCCCAATCCTGTCCGCCGTAGATGGTATAGCGCCACTGGGGCGTGACCAGCGCGCGCACCCGTGACGGGGTTTCAAAGCCTAGCCGTTTGCCGCCGTCATTGTATTCGATCAACACCTCATCGCGCACTGTGTCGGCACCCTCCAACACAGGCTTAAGGCTTTTGCCCTGATTGCCGTTAAACGGCTCTAACCCCACGCGATCAAGGATCGTCGCAGCCAGATCAACGGTCGAAGCCAAGGCATCGCTTGACCCAGCGGCGCGGCTATCGGGGTCAGACCAAATGAACGGCACGCGGGTGATGCTTCGAAACGGCAACGCACCTTTCAGCAGCATGTTGTAATCGCCCAAGTAGTCCCCGTGATCTGAATTGAAACAGACAACCGTGTTGTCCAACTGACCATTCCGCTCAAGGGCTGCCATGACATCGCCGATGGCGTCATCCACAAAAGCGATCATGCCAGCGGTCAAGGCCATCGCCTCTTTCAACTGTTGATCGTTTAGCATCATGGCCGTCTGAGGGGTCGTCTGCCCGCCCGCCTTCTTCCAATTGCCATGCAACCATTCCATCGGAGGGGTCGGATTTTGATGGGCCGCGTAAGGCAGTTCCACGTCGAAATCATCAGGCGAATACATATCCCAATACTTGCCCGGGGGATTGAATGGATGGTGCGGATCAGGGAAGGAAATGAAGGTGAAAAACGGCGCGTCGTCGTCCGCCAAACTGTCCAAATGCGCAATCGCCTGATCACGGATATAGGCCGTGGGGTAAAGCTCTTCCGGGATAGGCGTGCGGTTCGCCTGTGGGCACGTATAGTCATGCGGCAACTGGTTTGCGGGATCGTGCAGGGCCTCCCAATCCTCAGCTTGATCGCGGAACCATTGCTGGTAGTGGCCACCACATTTGTCACCATGAGAGGTCACCATATCAACGTGGTCATATCCATAGTACGGCGTCTTGAAATCGTACCTTGTGTCAGATGCATAACGGCTGGGTTCTTCCTGCCGGTAGTCCTGTTCATCCAAGGCCCAAGCATCTGGGCGACCTGCGACCTCGTCCGCTTTGACACCCATCGGGGGAATATCTGTAAAGGGTTGCAGGTGGCTCTTCCCGATTGCGGCGGTGTGGTATCCAGCCTCAGCCAATTGCCCAACAAAGGTATTCGCGTTTAGCGGCAAGCGCGCGCCGTTGTACCGCAGCCCATGCAGGCTCGGATAGCGGCCCGTCAGCAAGGAAGCCCGATTGGGCATGCACACAGGCGACGCCGCATGAAAGTTGTCAAACCGCATTCCTTTGGCCGCAATCGCATCGATGTTTGGCGTTTTGACCACGGGATGCCCGTAGCAGCCCAGCCAATCGGCCCGCTGTTGATCAGTGATAAAGAACACAAAGTTCGGACGCTTGGTCATTAGGTGTCGCTCCTGTCCTTTTGGGCTATGCGGGAAGGGCACCGCGGTGTTGAATACGGTGCCAGACAAGCATCGCAATGGTCAGCCCGATCGCAGCAAAATGGATCGTCTCAGGCCGCATCAGGATGCCAACCGCCAAGGCTAAACGCACAAACACCCAAGCCATGTTCAAGGGACCGGAATCGTATCGCGCAAGGGCACTGGCCACCAGATAAAGCGCAAGGATCAAACGCGCCATCAGCCACAACATTGCCGCCCAAGAAACCCCGTTTTCATACCCCGGCAAGGGGCTGCCATTTGAGCTTGAGGGGTCGATCAAGGCTTGATCGATCAGCAAGATTTCAGGGTAAAAGGCAAAGACAAACGGGATCGTAAACATCACAATCCCCGACCGCACAGCACTAAAACCGGTGCGCATCGGATCAGCCTTGGTAATGGTTGCCGCCGCAAAGGCTGCCAAAGCGACAGGCGGGGTGATCGCGCTGGCCACGGCAAAGTAGAAGATGAACATATGCGCCGTCAGGGTCGCAATCCCGAGGCCCACCAACAAAGGCCCCATCAGCAAAGCCACGTTGATGTAGGCAGGAACCGCAGGCATCCCCATGCCCAACAAAACCGCCAACAGCATCGTGATAAAGAGCGCGATGAACTGGAACAGAGCAGACCCGCTGCCACCCAGATCAAGGGCAAGCAAGAAGCTGAGTACATCGACCGCCACAAACTTGGACAGACCCGTGAAGCTAAGACAGACATCGATTACGGTCACCGCAAGGAACATCAAGTAAAGGGTGGAAATGGTGATCCCGGCTTCGGCCATCGCATCCAGCACCAATCGGGGTTTGGCCCGAAAGGTCTTATCCAAGAACAAGAGCACTGTCACAAATGCCGCCGCCCACCATCCCGTCGCACCTGCATCGCCCGCGGCATTCTGGAACACTTGGAAAATCCACGGCAGGTTCACAGCGCGGCAGCTGTCACCGTTGATAATTTGCTCAACACCGAACAAGGCTCCGAATGGTCCACACCCGATCCCGTCCTTTGGGGTCAGCAGCAGAACGAGGATCAGCAATATCGGCAGGAAAATCTGACACAGATGCAAAAGGTCGGTTTTGGAAAACCGCATGTCATCTGTCAGCTCACCCAAGGCCGGAATGTTCTGTTTCCGCGATTGAAAAACAGCCGACAGAAACAGACAGAAAAAGTAAGCAAGCGCAGGCAAGGCCGCCGCCACGATGATGTCGCGGTACGGCACAGCGGTAAGGGCCGCGAGGATAAACGCAGCGACCCCCATCACAGGCGGCATGACCGACCCACCAGACGACGCTGCCGCTTCGACACCGCCCGCAAAGACTTTTGAGAACCCGCGCTTTAGCATCATCGGAATGGTCAGAACACCCGTTGACAGGACGTTGACAACAGGGCCGCCTGTGATCGTGCCGAACATAGCAGACGACACAATCGCGGCATGGGCAGGTCCGCCTTTCAACCTTCGGGTCCAGCGGAAAGCCAGCTTGATCAGCGCCTGCCCGCCCGCGGATTTCCCGAACATGGCACCCAGAATGATATAGGGGAACACCATGTTCATGATCACATTCATGAACCGCCCCAGCATACCAGAGGCATTGTTCACAAGCGCATCATGCACATTCGGGCGACCATCGAGAAAGGTTCGAGGCTCGCCGCCAAGTTTGGTCATAAGGTACTTGTTGATGTCCTCGGGGCCGTGGAAATACCACACCAATACCGTCGCAAAGGTATAAAGCGCGACGAGCATCGAAATCAGGACCAAAGGCAAGCCCCAGACCTTGATGTTATACCCCAAAAAAACCAGGATCGACGCGCCCATGATCGCAACCAGCCAGATACCGGTGGTCGACACGCACTTTGGATCATCAACAGTATCCGGCGCAGGCAGACCCATGTCTTGGGCAAAGGCAATTTCGGCCTCAAGCGTTTCTGCAATCAGGCGGGCGCGTTCTCCGTTCAGGGTATCGATCAGGCAAACACTGTCGATCTCAATCAGATAGGTGATAGAGATCGCAGCCGCCGACACAACCAAGGCCACATCCATGAAAAGCCCTAAGGGCGCACGCCGCGTCCCCCGCCAATCGCGCCACATTGAATGCTTTGCCGCAACGATTGCCATCATGACGAAAAAGACGATCGGGAAAAACCATTCGGTCGCGAAACTGCGGACTTTCAGGGTCTCGTTCCCGGCCAAACCGCGCCAGAAATCATCCCACCCAGGGATCGTCGGCATCGAATTGAGGATCCCTAGAAAGACGAACACCAAGGCCAGAACGTAAACCGTGGTATTGGGGAAAATATTCAGACGCTTCTTGGTTTCGGTATCTTCGGACATGCTGAAATGAAGGTCCTTACGGCAAATGAAACACCGCCCCCAACAGGCAGGGGCGGCATTGGTATCAAAAATCTAGTGTGGCAAAAGGGGGTTACCCTTTGGCACAATCTGGGATTTCGTATCCAGCTTCTTCCCAAGCACGAACCGCACCAGGGTGGTACTTCAGCGGATTGGCCCCACACATGCCCAGACCCGGGTTGTCGTAGTTGACGGAGTTCCCAAACGGCGCTTTCGCCTTCAAATCATCAAGCGATGCGACATAGGCTTTGACCAGATCGTAAACCAGCGTTTCGTCCATGTCCTTGTGGACGACATCGCCACCAATGGTCGCCATCGCGCGGAAGGTGTCGTCTTCGGACACAAAGGTCCAGTTGTCACCCAAAGCGGCTTGCGCTTCGGACACCTTCATCTCGGCTGGTGCACTGCCCGGAGCCTTCATGTACTTCTGCATCGCTTCGCTTTCGTACACGTCCTTCGGCAAAGACCATGCAGTCACCTTACCAGCCGCCCCGATCTGCGACACACGTCCGCTCGGGAACAACTCCGGCAACACAACCGCATCAGGTTCACCACCGATGATAACAGTAGCGGCTTGACCCCAGTTTGCCTGAATACCGGTGTAGCCTTTGCCATCTTCCATGCCTGTTGCGATCTGAATAATCGCGCGGGCGTTGGTCAAGGCACCACCACGGGGCGGGCCGTTATAGATGGTGCGACCCTCGAGATCATCCCAACCGCCGATGTTCTTGGAATCAAAAGCAAACAAGAAGAAAACACCCAAAGTATAAGGGTAGATAGCGCGCAGGTTAGACGCCAGTTCGGCCCCTTTTTCCTTGCCAAGCGACCCGTAAGGTCCAACGCCGCGTGCCATCAGAAACGGCAGAATGTGCGGGGCGCTGGCAATATCAGTTTTGCCTTCTGCGACGTTCTGGATAGAGTTGGTCAGCGTTTGACCCTCAGACAGCTGAATGTTGGCAATGCCAGACGTGCCGGCGATCTCGGTCAAGTGGCTTGGTGCCAAATGAACCGCCCCGCCAGGGGATGCCGTTTCAGCCGTCAGGTTAGCTTGAGCAAATGCAGGCGATGCAAAGCCTGCCGCAGCGATCAACGCGCTTGCGAAAAAATTCTTGGACATGTGTTCCTCCCAGTCGAATATCCTCGGAGCATGCTTCGTCACTTCTGGGATTCTGTCAACGTGTTTGTTGCATGTGCCACAAATCCAAGCTTACCGATCAATCGCCGACTTTGTGATAAACGAAACCGCACGCGCCCCGATCATCATGGTCGGCGCGTTGGTGTTGCCCGACGTTAGGCGCGGCATAGCCGAGGCATCCGCCACCCTTAGCCCTTCGACACCGCGCACACAAAGCTCAGGCGTCAAAACCGCCATTGGGTCAGCATCCGGCCCCATTTTGGCGGTGCCAACAGGATGGTAGACCGTCTTGGCCCGCCCCCTGATATAGTCGGTCAAACTGGCATCCGTATCAGGGCCAACAGGCGGCAACTGCCGTTCGGTGGTTACGCTTTGCAAAGCGGGTTGGTCCAACAGGCTCAACGCCAAACGCAGCCCCCGCAACGAGGTTTGCACATCTTGGTCGTCAGACAAAACACCAGACCGGAACAGTCCGGGTGAGGTTGGATCAGCAGATCGCAGCTTGATCTCACCCCGCGATGCAGGGCGCAGCACACAGATCGAAAACCCGATCCCATGCCCTTCGATAGGCGGCACACCTGGGCCACCACCAAAGGTCGGCATCATGTGAAACTGAATATCGGGGCGACCACGACCACTTGTGTCGATAAAGCCGCCCGCCTCGATCACATTCGACGTCAACAGCCCGCGTTTGGCAACAAGCCACTTGGCCAGATGAAAGGCACCGGGCCAGACAGCGTCTTGGCCGTAAATGGAAATCGGATCAGCGGTTTTGGCCTCAACAGGGATAGCGGCATGATCCTGAAAGTTCTGCCCGACACCAGGCAGATCATGCACCACATCAATGCCCACATCACGCAGATGCGCCCCTGCGCCTAGCCCCGACCGCAACAATATTTGCGGCGTCATCAAAGCACCTGCCGTCAGAACAACCTCGCGACGGGCGGCAATACGTGACCCGTCGACCAACGCGATTCCTGTCGCACGGCCATCTTTAACAATGACACGATCAACGCTGGTACGGCACCGCAGCTCAAGGTTCGGCTTTCGAAGTGAAGGTCGCAAAAAGGCTTTGGTCGCGCTACAACGACGCCCTTTTCGGGTGGTCGTCTGATAAAACCCCATCCCATCCTGACGGGCACCGTTAAAGTCAGTGCTTTGGGGCATTCCGGCCTCTTGGGTGGCCTTTAGAAACGCGCGTGACAGTGGATGATGAAAGCGTGTTTCAGACACAGTCAACGGACCATCACCGCCGTGATATTCCCCTAACAGATCAGTATTGCCTTCCATAGCGCGAAACACGGGCAGAACATCGTCATAACCCCAACCGGTACACCCCATCTGAGCCCAGCCGTTGTAGTCATCAGCCTGTCCGCGCACGTAAAGCATTGCGTTGACCGAACTACCACCGCCCAGCACATAACCTTGGGGCACAAGCCAAGACCGATCATTCAACTGCGGTTCAGGCTCTGACACATATGTTGTGACATCCTTGCCAGCGCGCATCACACGAAAGAAGGTGGCGGGGATATGGATCCAAGGGCTGCGATCTTCTCGACCCGCTTCAACCAGCAAAACCGTCGCGCCCGGAATGTCAGCAAGTCCTGCAGCAACAACGGACCCGGCAGACCCACCGCCAACCACAATATAGTCGAAGGTTTCAATCGGGGCGGCGGGCACGGCAGGTCACCTTTTTGCAGACAATGGACCAAGGGAAACGATCTTCTGAACGCTAGCCTGCAAAGCAGACCGCATCAAGAATTCGTTGCGGATGCTACAAATTTCGGGTTTCACTCGAGCTTATGGAGACCTCTGACCCTCTCGCACCGATCCTCAGTGATGATGCCTTTGATCGCAACCTGAACATCCGCATCTTGCGGCTGGCCACTGCGTTGCAGACCATCTTGCAGCGCACGACCCTGCGGCACAAAAACGTGACCACGCAAGAATACAGGATCTTCGTCTCCATCGCGCGTCACGGGGCTAGCCACGTGCGAGATCTGTCGCGCAAAGCCGCCATTGATCCGGCCCATGCCAGCCGCACGATGAAGGCAATGGAAGCCAAAGGATGGCTGGAACGCAGACCTGACCCGAACGACAAACGGCTGGCTGTGTTTTCAATGACCGATCAAGGACGGGCATTGTTTTTGTCCATATTTCCGGCAGCGGATGCTTTGGCGAAGGACTTTGCAGGCCTGTTCGACGACGAAGATGCGCTCCGGTTTCGGGACATGCTTGATACAGCACGGGATCACGCAGCGAAACTGTTGAGCGACTAAGCCCGCATTTGCTAGGTTCAACGGGGTTTGTATGGTGCCCAGG
>CAZWSE010000097.1:0-12406 GCA_964636575.1 uncultured Sulfitobacter sp.
AGCTGTCTGATACCCGCCTTTTGAACCGTGCCTATATGAAACGGTATGGGGTGGACATCGGGGATGTCATCATAACATTCGAGAAGCAGTAGGCCTAAGGGTTAGGGATTTCGATGAGCTTTCCGGGCGTCGCATCCGGCAGGTCGAACTGCTGAAGGTAAACCTGCCCGTCTTTGGAGAAGATCAAATCGAAACCATCGGTCTCGTTGACATGCCAGTGTTGCAGGTCTTCGACGCTTTCAAGCAGCTTAACAGGGCCGGTCCAGTCCGGATCAACGAAATAAGTAGACCACGTATCATTGCGGGACAGGCGACCGTCCCCGTTCGTGTCCGTTTCAACCACGGTCAAAACGGTACCGACCCCGTAGCTTTCGCCGCGTGGTGGGTAGGTTTTGAGATCATAGTGGTCGAGGATCAGCCGCTCATTGCCTTCAAACAGCGGGCGGGTCGTGCCCGTTGTGGAATCAACGATCACGTAGTTAATCAGATTTCCGGTCGAGTCTTTTGAAACATAATTGTTCGTATAGGTTTGCTCGCGGTAGAGCCGCATCGCATAGAGGCTTTTCCGGTTAGTGCGCAGTGATCCACTGAAATAGGTGCGTTCTACCAGATCAGCAGGGTCTGCGGGCGTCCCGTCTGCGGTCGGGGAAGGGATTGCGACCACATTGGTGACGCGCGGGTTGAGACTGCGGCGCAGGTCGCTGGTCATTTCCCAAAGGATGATACCAAGGATAAGGGTCGCGGCCACAGCAATGACCAGTCCGTTGTAGCGCCAAACCCATTTGAAGAACCCGTGTTCCATCATTCACTCCTTATCCGGCACCGGATCATACCCGTCTGACCCCCAAGGCTGGCACCGCCCGATGCGGCGCAATGTCAGCCACGATCCTTTTATCCCGCCATGTTTGGCCAAAGCCTCAAGCGCATAGGCGCTGCATGTGGGTTGGAATCGGCAATTGTGCCCGACCCACGGCGAAAACAGTAACCGATAGGCACGCACGGGCAGGGACAGGACAAAGGCCAGCGGGGTCATGGGTGGGCTTTGCGCAGGGCGCGGTGCAGATCAGATTGCAGTTTTGCAAAGTCGCGGGTGGCGGTGGTGTTGGCGCGGCCTATCAATACATAGTCGAACCCGTCATGGCCCGCTTGGGGCAACACAAGACGCGCAATTTCGCGCAAACGGCGTTTGGCGTGGTTGCGGGCAACGGCATTGCCGACCTTTTTGGAACAGGTAAACCCGATGCGGATGCCTGACGGTTCATTGGGCTGTCGTTTGCGAACTTGAAGTATAAATCCATCCGTCGCGAACCGCTTGGATTTGGCAGCTTTCAGAAAATCCGCCCGCTTTTGCAAGACCGTCAGACAAACGGAAGCCGCCGGAGGCGTGTCCCCGACAGTATCGCTACTATCTACAGGGGCCTCCGGCGGCATCAAAATCGTCCTGAAAAGTCTAAGGCGCTTATGCGCTCAGCTCTTTGCGGCCACGTGCGCGACGGGCGTTCAAGATTTTGCGGCCAGCTTTGGTGGCCATACGTGCGCGGAAACCGTGGCGGCGTTTGCGTACGAGGTTTGACGGTTGAAAGGTGCGTTTCATCGCTCCAGCTCCAGTTTGGTTAGGTCGGGGCGCGCGGATTCGGCCCTCAACAGGTATTAGAAGCCCGTGCTTTAAGGGGGCCGGGGGCACAAGTCAAACCTTTGCGCCCCATATTCCACCCTTTTTTGCAACAAAACGGGCACGGCGGTCTGTTTCAAATGTTTCAGCGCGGGTCAAATCCCCCGCAAAGGCTCACACGCGGGTTCACCCCTGATCAAGCGGTTGTGATCGGGGTATCGCGGAGCCCACCCGAAAGGGCATGTAATACCCAACGCAGCGCTATCCAAAGGCGCAGATTGCAACATTCGCCCCGGAAAGGCACAGTGATGTCTGATATGACCGATACCCCCCCGACCAACGAGAAATCCGCATTGGTAAAAAACCTGCCTTTGATTGCCATAGCAGTCGTGGCGGTGGTCGGAGCATTCACGCTGAAAGACTACCTCAGCTTTGACACCCTGCGCGACAATCGTGAAGCGCTGCTTGCCTTTCGCGACAGCAACTATGCAGTGATGGCAGGGCTGTTTGTGCTGGCCTATGTCGCCATCGTTGCTTTCTCGCTGCCTGGCGCGGCTGTTGCCTCGGTCACGGGCGGATTTTTGTTCGGGTTGGGCCTTGGCACCACGTTCAATGTCCTTGCGGCAACGATTGGGGCGGCGGGCATCTTTTTGGCGGCCCGCGCTGGGCTGGGGGCGAGCCTGTCCGCTAAGCTTGATGCGTCCGAAGGGGCGGTCAAGAAACTGAAATCCGGTCTGCGTGACAATGAAGTCAGCGTTTTGTTCCTGCTGCGTCTTGTCCCCGCGGTGCCGTTCTTTGTGGCCAACCTTTTGCCCGCACTTGTGGGCGTGAAGTTCGGGAATTTCCTGTGGACGACAGCGCTGGGCATCATCCCCGGCGCACTGGTCTTTACTTGGATCGGTGTCGGGCTTGGCGAAGTGTTTGACCGCGGTGAAAGCCCTGACTTGTCCTTGTTGTGGGAACCCCAGATCATTGCACCAATCCTTGGACTGTGCGTCTTGGCGGCCCTTCCCATCATCATCAAAGCCCTGCGCGGCACCAAAGAGGTCTAATCCATGAACCGTATCAAAACAGATGTGCTGGTCATCGGTGCCGGATCAGGCGGGTTATCCGTCGCGGCGGGCGCCAGCCAGATGGGGGCCGATGTTGTCCTGCTGGAAGGGCACAAGATGGGGGGCGATTGTCTCAACTTCGGGTGCGTTCCCTCCAAGGCGCTGATCGCCAGCGGCAAAGCGGCTTATGCGCAGGCCCACGCCAGCGCCTATGGTATCAAAGATGTGGTCCCGCAGGTCGATTATGCTGCCGCCAAAGACCATGTGCATGACGTGATCGACACGATTGCCCCCGTGGACAGCCAGGAACGGTTCGAAGGCTTCGGGGTCAATGTGATCCGCGAATTCGGGGCGTTTATCTCTGAAACAGAAGTCCAAGCGGGCGATACAGTGATTGAAGCCCGCCGGATCGTCATCGCAACAGGGTCATCGCCCTTTGTGCCGCCCATCCCTGGTCTGGACAAAGTGCCTTATGAGACCAACGAATCCCTTTTCGACCTGCGCGACCGGCCAGATCATCTATTGATCGTCGGCGGTGGCCCGATTGGTATGGAAATGGCGCAGGCGCATGTGCGGCTCGGGTCCAAAGTGACTGTCATCGAAGGCGCTAAGGCGCTGGGCAAGGATGACCCTGAAATGGCTGCGATTGTGCTCGATAATCTGCGCGCCGAAGGCATTGAGATCGAAGAAGGCGCGTTGGCGGCTGAAATTCGCGGCAAAGCCGGTGCAATTGAGATCGAAGCCAAGGATGGCCGTGTTTTCAAAGGCACCCATCTGCTGATGGCTGTGGGGCGCAAGTCAAACATCGACAAACTGAACCTTGAAGCGGCGGGGATTGAAACCACCCGCACTGGCATCAAGGTCGATGAGCAAATGAAAACGACCAATTCCAAGGTCTACGCGATTGGGGACGTGGCCGGCGGGCTGCAATTCACTCATGTGGCGGGCTACCACGCGGGCGTGATCATCCGGTCGATGTTGTTCGGGCTGCCGTCAAAGGCCAAGACCAACCACATCCCTTGGGCGACCTATACGGACCCCGAACTGGCGCAAATCGGCATGACCGAGGCGCAAGCGCAAGATCACTACGGCGACAAGTTGCAAGTGATCCGGCACGAATACCATCATAACGACCGCGCCATCGCAGAGCGCAAAACCAAAGGTTTGGTCAAGGTCATGGTCGTCAAAGGACGGGCTGTTGGGGCCTCGATTGCGGGGTATCAAGCGGGGGAACTTATCAACTTCTGGGCGCTTGTAGTCGCCAACAACATGAAGATGGGACAGATCGCCAAAATGGTTTCACCCTACCCAACAGTAGGTGAAGTGAACAAACGGATCGCGGGGGCCTATTTTACACCGCGTTTGTTTGATAACCCTACCGTCAAACGGGTGGTTGGACTGGTCCAACGCTACATTCCCTAGGACCACGCAGCATGTTCAACAGTCTTTCCGGTCGGTTCCTTATTCTTACAGCAGTCTTCGTGATGCTGGCGGAAATCTTGATTTTCGTACCTTCTATTTCGCGGTTTCGGGAAGACTATTTGCTGCAACGGCTAGAAAGAGCTCAGATCGCGTCTCTGGCGTTGCTCGATGACAATATGGTCACGTCCGAGCTTGAAGCCGAGCTTCTTAAGAACGCCGAAGTCCTGAACGTCGTGCTGCGGCGCAACGAGGCGCGGCAATTGATCCTTGCATCACCCATGCCGCGTCCCGTCAGCAAGAATTTCGATATCCGCGATACTTCAGCCCCGATGTTGATCAAGGACGCGATGAGCAGGTTGGTTGCGCCGGAAAACGAAGTCATCCGCGTGATCGGATCGCCCGTCAATGAAGCGGGACTGTTGATCGAGGTCACAATGGAAAGCCAGCCGCTGCGTATGGCGATGCTGGACTACGGGCTACGGATCTTGGTGCTCTCTGCGGTGATCTCTGTCTTCACAGCGCTATTGCTGTTCCTTGCGGTGCGCGGATTTTTGGTCAAACCGATCAAGCGGGTGGTGGGTCACATGCAGCGCTACGCGGGCGCCCCTGAAGATGCGCGGTTGATTATTGAACCCTCAGCAGGCGTGACCGAATTGCGCGAGGCTGAGACGGCTCTTCGATCGCTACAAACCGAGTTGACGCAGTCATTGAAGCAGAAGGAACGTCTTGCACAACTCGGCGGTGCGGTCGCACGGGTCAGCCATGATCTGCGCAATATCCTGACCACTGCGCAACTGTTCACAGATCGGATTGAGGCGTCAGAGGATCCGACGGTCAAGCGCATGGCCCCCAAACTGGTGTCCTCGATCACCCGCGCGGTGCATCTATGTGAAAGCACGCTCGCCTTCGGGAAAGCAGAAGAGCCGGGGCCGCGTTTGGCACAAGTGCGGATGAAAGACATCGTCGGCGATGTTGTGGACGGAGAGCAGTTGGCGGTTGGCGCTTACGATCTGACTCTTGTGGACGACGTCCCTGATCAAATGCACGTCCGAGGCGATGCAGAGCAACTGTTTCGCGTGATCTCTAATCTGGTGCGCAATGCCAGACAGGCGATCATGGCCACGGGCGAGCCGGGGCAAATCATGATCGACGGCGAAGAAGATGAAACGTCTTGGCGGTTGGCCATTGTCGACACTGGACCGGGCTTGCCGCCCAAAGCCAGAGAGCACTTGTTCGCAGCCTTTCAAGGCGGTGTGCGCAAAGGCGGTTCAGGGCTTGGATTGGCGATTGCGGCCGAGTTGATCCGCGGTCACGGCGGGACGTTAGAGCTGACAAAAAGCGATCACAGCGGCACGCGGTTTGATATTGTCTTGCCCAAAGGAGAAGCATTGCTTTGAGGCCCGAATAGGGGCTTGCAATCGCATCGCCCAATCTCTAAACCGCGCAACAGTGGACCGATAGCTCAGCTGGATAGAGTACTTGACTACGAATCAAGGGGTCGGGGGTTCGAATCCTCCTCGGTCCGCCACTTCACATACTTCTAAATCGACCAACGCGCCCCTAGACGCACAGACCGCAACGACCATGCAATATCGTTCGGTGAAGCAGACCTGAGGGTGCAAGTCGCCCTTCAAAAACCTCGCCTACTTTAACGCTCAACCTTTAGCCTGTTTGAAAACTTCAAGCTGGCGCCACATGTTTTTAGCCACTTCACTCGGTGCAGCGGCGCGCAATCGCAAGGCGTGAAACTGTGATACGATCACGTAGTCTTGGGGCGCCAGACGGACCAGCTGTCCCGCCTCTACCCAACGCTGCGCATAGTGATCAGGGATCAGGCCAACATGGGTGCCTGACAGGGCCAGATATGTGGATAGCTCAATCGTATCTTGCGCGACACCTTTGCTTTGATCCAACAGCTTGGGATCAAGGTCTTGATCGATCGGGTTGAAGACAAAGCTATGGGCGGAAATGTCTGACTGTGCCAATGCGGCTTTCAGCGCGTCAGGGTCTTCAATGCCGACGCAAGGATGATCGGGCGTGCAATAAAGCCCGCTGGTTTCTTGATAAAGGCGGATCGCATCAAGATCGGGCGGAATGGTTTCGTTTCCGGCGATGCCTACGATGGCAATATCGAGCTGTTCGGCACGCA
The DNA here is from genome assembly GCA_964636575.1 of uncultured Sulfitobacter sp. Lineage (GTDB taxonomy): Bacteria > Pseudomonadota > Alphaproteobacteria > Rhodobacterales > Rhodobacteraceae > CAZWSE01. The sequence goes on from CAZWSE010000097.1 coordinate 6,236, forward strand.
ACTCGGTCAGACAATCGAGGAAATCGTAGATGCCAATCTGGATTTTCAAATCTGCATAGGTCTGTTTCAGGGCTCGGATTTGATCGACCAAGGGGTTGTTGGGATCGGTCACCATGCAATCCACAACACCAAACCTGATGCGCTTATCAGGCGACTTGCCAATGTTGCGCAACCGGTGTGCCGACTGGTCAACAAGCGCCAAGATTTGACCGGCTTCTTCCAGAACCGATTTGCCTTCGGTGGTCAGCGCAAACCCTTGCGGGCCACGATCTGCCAAGCGCAACCCCAACCGATCCTCCAGCTTCGCAATCTGAGCGCTGATCGCAGGCTGGCTGATGCCAAGACTGCTTTGGGCTTTTGCAAAACCTCCGGCTTCGGCGACGGCTTGGAACACCCGCAACAGCCTAAGATCAATATCTGATAGTTTCATGCCCAAGCTCCGATCACTGCGCCCAAACAACCAACAAATGCGGCCTATGTCGATGCGCTTATGCAGCTATAACAAAATCGATATGGCCAATAACGCGGACCGTCCTTAATTTTTGGCGCAATAACAAACACCGATCCGACATCTCAGGGAGAGACACATGAGAAAGACAACACCAATCGCCGCAGTTGCAGGCCTGTTCATGGCCGCAAGCTCTGCATTGTTTGCCGAAGAATTGACCATCAGCGCATGGGGCGGGTTCTTTGAAGAAACCTTGGCTGAAAAAATCTACCCCGGCTTTACGGCTGAAACAGGGATTGAAGTGCGTTCAATCGCACAGCCCGAAGATTCCGCGTGGATGACCCAACTGATGGCCGCCAACCGCGCGGGCCAAGCGCCTGCCGATTTATCGCTTGTGGTCGATGAGGTTTTGATCCGCGGCAACGAGGTCGGTCTGTGGGCAGAACTTGACCCCGCCAATATGTCCGGCACCGAAGCCTTGATTGATGGATACGTGAAACTGAACGATGCGGGCAAAGCCTATGCCGTTGGCGCGCTGGCTTTTTACACGACCTTCGTGACCAACACCGACTACGCCGCCGATGCCCCCGCCAGTTGGACGGAGCTTTGGGACGCGAAATGGGACGGCAAACTCGGCATCGTCACAACGCCGAACTCCGGCCTTCTGGAAGTGACCGCAAAGACCTTCTTTGGTGGCTACGAGATCATGGAAACCCGGGAAGGCCTGGAAAAAGTGATCGCAAAGATCGCCGAGCTTAAGCCTCAGGTCAGCCTTTGGTACCGTGACGAAGGCCAGTTTCAACAATCACTTGAATCAGGTGAGCTGAATGCAGGGCTTTACTACCACGACGTGACCATGCTTTCGGTTTGGGATGGTTTGCCCGTTGCATCCACCTTCCCTGCCGAGGGCGGGATTGTATCGGATGCCTATTGGGTCGTGCCTGTTGCATCCAAAAACATCAGCGCGGCTGAGAAGTTTCTGGATTACATGAGCCGCCCTGAGGTTCAGACCCAGATGGCACAAGAGATGGGTGTAGCGCCAATCGTCCCGCGCGACGCGCTTGAGTTGTCCGATGAAGACTTCGCCGCCGTCAGCAGCGACATCGAACCGATCCGCGTTCAAACCCATATTCATCTGCGCGAAGGCGACTGGTTGGAAACCAAGTATCAGGAAATGATCGCCCAATAAGGGGGTCCAACAGGCGGGGCGTGTTGCGCCCCGTCCTTTCATGGCAGCACCCGAAATGAGGGCATCATGTCTGACCTAACGATCTCCAATCTCAGCAAGTCTTTCGGCAGCCATGTGGCACTGCGTGACATATCCATTGATGTGGCATCGGGTGAGTTCATCTGCCTGCTTGGCGGATCCGGCTGCGGCAAGACCACGCTTTTACGTCTGATCGCGGGTCTTGAAACCCATGACACGGGGGCGTTGTTGTTGGGCGGCAAGGACCTTACCCAAATCCCCAGCCACAAGCGCAACATCGGAATGGTGTTTCAATCGCTCGCGTTGTTCCCGCACTTGAATGTCGGGGACAATGTTGCCTACGGAATGCGCATTGCGAGCGTGCCCAAAATCGATGCGGAGCGGCGGGTCATTGAACTGCTGGAAATGGTCGGCCTGCCGGGACTTGCAAACAGGTCTGTATCAGCGCTTTCGGGCGGACAACGTCAGCGGGTCGCCATTGCGCGCGCACTTGCTTTGAAGCCGGATGTGTTCTTGATGGATGAGCCGTTTTCTGCACTCGACGCGGGCCTGCGCGACCAGATGCAGGAAGAAGTCAAACGCATCCAACGCGATCTTGGCGTTACAACCATTTTCGTGACCCACGACCAGCGCGAGGCCATGGCGCTGGCGGACCGCATCGTCGTGATGAACGGCGGTATTATCGAACAAGCGGCCCCTCCGGACGTGCTTTACGCCCGACCTGCATCGCGCTTCGTGGCCGAGTTTATCGGCATCAACAACATCTTCGCGCAGGATCAAAAGCCGTCCATCGCCGTGCGACCAGAAGCAATCAAACTCGCCACCAAAGGGCGTGGTTTGCAGGGCACGATCCTGCGCCAACGTCGCCTAGGGGCCTTGATGGAACGCGAAATTATGGTCGGCGATCAAACCGTGTACCAAAGCGAATTTGCAGACCAAACCGGAGGCTTCGAGGTCGGGGAAAACGTCAAGGTGTCCTGGGCCAAAGACAAAGCATGGGCTTTGCCAGAATGAGACCCGCGCGCACATACGGGCTGGGCTTAATCGGCGGGGCAGCCTTTTGCGTGATGGCGGTGTTCTTCGTGATCCCGCTGGTCTTCATGATCGTTGTCAGTTTTTATCAACCGGACCCGATGGGGTTCTACAAAGTTGATTTCGTCTGGGAAAACTACGCAAAGTTCTTTTCCAGCTTCTACTACAAAGTGTCTTGGCGTTCGCTGTATGCGGCGTTCCTCGGGGCGGTATTGGTGGTGGCTTTGGCCTTTCCGCTCGTGCTTGCGATCTCTGATGTATCCCGCAGATGGCAATTGTTTTGGATTATCCTGCTGCTGTCTTTGATGTGCTTTAGTGAGGTGATCATCGGCTTTGCATGGCTGATCTTATTGTCCGAAAGCGCAGGCGTTCCACGCTTGCTTGAATGGGTCGGCCTGTGGGACAACCCACGCTCGCTTAGCCCCAGTTTCGGCGCGATGATGATTGGTCTGGTCTATCTCGGCTTTTCCATCGTGTCGCTCATTCTATACCCGTCCGTTGCGCGCCGTGATCGCAGTATCGAAGAGGCCGCCGTAACGCTGGGCACACCGCCCTTCATGGTGTTCTTCAAAGTGCTTTTGCCGACCTTCCGCACATCGCTGATTTCGGTGACGCTTACCATGTTCGTCTACCTTTTGGGTGTCTTCGTGATGCCGACCATGCTGGGCCGCCCGAAAGACTGGACCATGACAGTCATCATCAGTGACAAGGCGCTGGGCGACGCCAACCTGCCGCTGGGGGCTGCATTGGCGGTGGTGATGCTGATTGTGACCGTGATTGTATTGCTGGCCTCGGCCTTTGCAACACGGGGGCGGCAAGCATGACCGGTCTGCGCACCACTTACCTGTGGCTGATCGCGGCCCTTCTAATTGCGCCTTTTGTGATTGTTCTAGGTGTGTCGGTTGGGGCGTCTAAGAACATCTCATTTCCACCCGATGCCTTGTCAGTGGATTGGTACGCTGAGCTGCTGACAGAGGCTGAATGGCTGCGTGCTATCGGACGGTCTTTGTTCATCGCACTTTGCGCAGGTATCATTTCAACCACACTTGCACTGGCCATCAATTACGCATTGTGGCGGACGGGGTCAGGCTTTGCCAAACTGACCTTCGCGCTTGGGCTTGGGCCATTCCTATTGCCACCGATCATCCTTGCACTGGGGGCGAGCCTCTTTTGGGCCGAAGTCGGCTGGTACGGCCGGATGGAAGCCACAATCGTGTCGCACGGGGTCTTCTTCGTGACGCTGCCGCTAGTGATTATCGCACGGGGGTTCGCGGCCCTCACGGATGAGGTCGTCGAGGCCGCTCAAACCATGGGGGCCACGCCCGCTCAGGTTTTCAAAAGCGTCGTTCTGCCCTTGATCGCACCCTACGTTCTGACAGGCTTTACACTGGTCGCGATCATAAGTGTGAACGAGTATCTGATCGCCAATATGATCTCTGGCTTTGTGGTCGAAACCCTTCCAATCAAGATCTTTAACAACGTGCGCTACGGCTATTCGCCAGTGGTTGCAGCGGCCTCAATGGTATTTGTGGCGCTCACGGTGACGGGGTTGCTGGTCTTGTCACGGGTGACCGATCTGGTGGCTTTGTTCGGAACAGAAAAGGACGAATGATATGGCTGAACTGACACGGCAAAATCTCGAAGACATCTTGCTGGGCGCAGTCATTCTAGGTGCGGGCGGGGGCGGTGACATCGGCGAAGGCATGGCCTTGATTGACCAGTGTTTGGACGCTGGCAAGACCTTTGATCTGGTCAGCGTCGACGACGTCCCCGACGACGCGCTGATTTGCACGCCGTACTTGCTGGGCGCAATCTCTCCGATGACCCCCGAAGAAGAACGGCTTTATGCGGGGCTCACGCCTGCGGACCAACATCCAATGCTGCAAGCCTATGCCGAGTTTCAAGATCATCTGGGGCAGGAATTTTATGGCACCACCGCTTGCGAGCTTGGCGGGTCCAATACGGCGGCGGCCTTTTTCCCAGCCGTGATGAACGGGCACAAGATCATTGATGCCGATCCCGCAGGGCGGGCGGTGCCTGAAATCACACACTCAACCTACTATCTTGCCGGTCTGCCTGCCGCGCCGATCTACGCGGTAAACCAGTTCGGTGAATCCTTTCTGATCGACAACGTGAAGGATGACCAACGCGCTGAAACGCTTGTGCGGGCCTTGTGTCAGGTCAGCCGCAACGACATTGCCGCGATTGATCACGCTTTGCCAATGCGTGACCTTCGCAACGTCCTGATCCCAGGCACGATCTCAAAAGCCATGATGTTGGGCGAGGTCTGGCGCGCAAGCATTGCAACCCAAAACAACGCCGCTGAAGCGGTCGCATCAGCGGGCAAAGGCGCTGTTGTTTTTGAGGGGCGCGTAGGGCAAGTGACCTACAAAGTGGATCAGGGCTTCACGACCGGCCAGATCGACATCGCGGCCCCCGATGGGCAAACCCTGCGCGTCAGCGTCAAAAATGAAAACATGGCCTGCTGGCTCGACGGGGCAGTATTCGCAACTGTACCGGATCTAATCTGCCTTTTTGATACAGACAGCGGCGCGCCCATCGCCAACCCAGATTGCCAGTCTGATCAAAATGTCGCGGTGGTCATACTTCCAGCCCCCGAACAGTTTCTGACGGATAAGGGGCTTTCAATTTTTGGGCCGAGGTATGCAGGTATAGATGCAACGTTCCGAACGCCGCTTTTGACTTGATCGACACAAGATTTGCAGGAAATGCGCTTGTTCGAACTACGGCGCGGCACTCAAGCTTCGCAAGAACGCGACGAGGTCCGCCGCATCTTGGTCGGACAGGTTCAAAGGCCGCAGAATGGCTTCTCCGTCGGTGTGCAGGCGCTCCATATCGATGGTGTTGTAGTGCTGAACAACGGCTTCTAAATCCACAAGACTTCCATCGTGCATATAAGGCGACGTGCCCGCGACACCACGCAGACTTGGCGTACGGAAAATACCAAAATCTGCATGGCTTTGCCGCACATTCTGCACAGCCCAAGCACCTGACTTTTCGGGGTCATCGCTCCATGCCCCATCCAGAGTGTAAGGGCTGGCAAGAAGGTTCTGCAGACCGCCGAACCGGCCACTATCTACTTCCGTATCGTTTACGAAATAGGGCACACCCGCATCATGAAACTCGTTGTTGGAAAACCGCGGGCCGCTATGGCAAAACGCGCAATTCCCACGGCCCAAGAACAGTTTTAGGCCACGCTGCGCCGCAATGGGGTAGGTGCCCGCGCTTTCAAAGTCATCGGCCTGTAGATCGTCCCGAAAGGCATCAAACGCAGTGTAGGGTGTCACCAATTTTTCCATGAACGCGGCCAGGGATTTTGCGGTGTTGACCAAGACCTCTTCCGGCTCTTGCGTGGCAAAGGGTCCGAAAACAGCCTCAAAATCGGCGGCATAGGCGCTGTTTTCCAATGCGATTTTCAAGCTTTCCGCAGTATGCGCCATTTCAGCGTTGGCGATGATCGGAT
>CAZWSE010000098.1:0-12365 GCA_964636575.1 uncultured Sulfitobacter sp.
AAACCTGTGAGACATGCGTGATCAGAAAACCCGAACGCCTTGCTTTTGAAGGGTTTCTTGTGCGGCGTGAATGTCGATATCGCCTAAGCTTATGTTACACTTTACAGATTGGGCCGCTGCCACACCGGCACCTTGGCCCGCAACGGCACAGCACGCCATGTTGCGCGTGGCGGCATGGGCGATCATATCACCGCCGATTGCGCGCCCTGTGACAAGCAGGTTCTTGACCCCCTTGGGCAACATCGCGCGATAAGGGATATGCATGTAGCGCCCTGTGGTCGGGATGATAAGAACCCCGTAGCCGTCGATGAATTCGGGATAGATGCCAATGCTGTCCTCAAAACGGGCCTCACCGCGCACATCGGCTTCGGTCATATTGTACTGCGCATCTATTTTGCGGGTGTCGCGGATGCCGATGGACATGCCAAAATTGCGCAGCCTTACTGCTTCGCAGCCGGGGGTGTAGGCGCGCAGGGCGTCTATGGCGAGCATCGCTTGGCGGCGTCCTTCGATTTCAAAGTGGGTCAGACTGTCAGGATCGGTCCCGTCACACATCGCAAGATGGATCAGGTTCATATAGGTCATCTCGCCACTGTCATGCACCGCGCCCCACGTGCCGCCGATGGTGTTCAGATGTTTGGGGATCAGCCCGTCGCGGATCGCCTGTTCAAAGGGTTTGCCAAGAAAGGGCGAGAACATATCGTCCTCTTTGCCGCTGGTTTCGACCTCCCATTCGCCGCTCGACCAGTCCTTGTAGGTCTGCGGGTCTGCTTTGACCCCTGCCATGAACTTGGTCTTGTCGACCCCTGCGAGGTGAAACATAACAGAGGCCGCCTGCATGTCCTCAACCGGTGTTTTGATCGTGGCCGCCCCAGCGCGATGGGCAATATCGGCATCGCCCGTGGCATCAATGACCCGCTTGGCCAAGATCGCCTCGCGCCCCGCTTTGGATTCGACGATAACGCCCGTGATCGTGTCGCCCTCCATGATCGGGGCCACGACCTGCCGGTGCAGCATCGGGTGTATGCCTGCCTCTTGAACCAGCCGGTCTGCCACCAGCTTGAACCCTTCGCTGTCGAGCTCATAGGACAAAGACTGCGATTCCGGCACGGCTGCGCCCATGGCCTTGGCACGGTCTTCAAATTCACGACCAATCCCGCCGGCCTCAACGGTGTTTTCGTGCCGATACCACGCGAACCCTTCGACCCCGACGACCGTAATGTTGCCGCCAAAACAGCCAAAGCGTTCCAGTAGCGTTACCTCAACCCCTGTCCGCGCAGCCGCCAACGCAGCCGCCAGCCCACCCGGCCCGGACCCCACAACCAGCACATCCGTGCGATGAATAATCGGCGTCTCGCGGGCCGGTTCCGTCAGTGTGTCTGCCATGGCCCACAGATTTGGCACATTCGGGCTGCGGTCAATCTCTAATTTGTGCCTTTGATCCAAATGCCTGCCGACTGCGTCTGCAGACGCCCCTGCCTTAGGGGGCGCTGCCCCCGAGCCTTCCGGCTCTCCCCCGCGGTATTTTCCCAAGAAGAAACATGAAGAGCCGATTGCGGGGCGCGTCCCTTTGGCCTAAGTCATGGTCACTTGAACAGCCCCAACCGAGGAGCCCTCCGATGCGCATGTCCCGCACCTTTCTGCCCGTCTTGAAAGAGACCCCTGCCGAGGCTCAGATTGTCAGCCACCGCTTGATGTTGCGTGCAGGCATGATCAAGCAGGCCAGTGCCGGCATCTATTCGTGGCTGCCCTTGGGCTACAAAGTGCTCCGCAAGATTGAGGACATCGTTCACCAAGAACAGGCCCGCGCCGGTCACCATGCCATGCTGATGCCCACCATTCAGTCTGCCGATCTGTGGCGTGAAAGCGGCCGGTATGATGCTTACGGCGCCGAAATGCTCCGCATCACGGACCGCCACGACCGCGATATGCTATACACCCCCACGGCTGAGGAACTGGTCACCGATATCTTCCGCTCCCACGTCAGCAGCTACAAAGACCTGCCCCTGACGCTCTATCAGATCCAGTGGAAATTCCGCGATGAGGTTCGCCCTCGGTTTGGGGTCATGCGTGGCCGCGAGTTCTATATGAAAGACGGGTACAACTTCGATCTGACCCGCGAAGACGCACTGCACGCCTACAACCGTCATCTGGTCAGCTACCTGCGCACCTATGAGCGGATGGGCCTGCAAGCCATCCCGATGCGCGCTGACAGTGGCCCCATCGGCGGCGACTATACGCATGAGTTTCTGGTGCTGGCTGATACCGGTGAATCCGAGGTCTTCTACGACAGCGCCGTCACCGATCTGACCTTCGGCGATCGCGATATTGATTTTGATGATGTGGCCCAATGCCAATCCATCATGGAAGAGTTCACCACCAAATACGCCCGCACCGACGAAACCCACGATGAAACGCTGTTCAATCAAATTCCCGAAGATCGCCGAAGAACGGCACGTGGGATTGAAGTGGGCCAGATCTTCTATTTCGGCACCGAGTATTCGGACAAGATGAATGCCACAGTGCAAGGCCCGGATGGCAAGCCTGTTCCAATCCATATGGGCAGCCACGGGATCGGGGTCAGCCGCTTGCTTGGTGCAATCATTGAGGCCAGCCACGACGACAATGGCATCATCTGGCCCGAAGGGGTGACCCCCTATCACTGCGGGATCGTGAACCTCAAACAGGGCGACGACGATGCCGATGCAGCCTGCCAATCGCTCTATGACGGGCTGACCGCCATGGGGTTGGAACCGCTTTATGACGACCGCAACGAACGGGCGGGGGGCAAGTTTGCAACCATGGATCTGATCGGACTGCCCTGGCGGATCACGGTCGGGCCACGGGGGCTCAAAAACGGCGTGGTTGAACTGACCAGCCGCCGCACAGGTGAAAGCGAAGAACTGCCACCCGAACAGGCGCTGGCCAAAGTGGCAGGCATCTACGGGGTTGTGCCCCGCTAGAAAAGACCGAGCAAACACAGGAGCGCAGACCATGTCACACGCACCGCACGCCTTGATCAACCTTGCAAAGCGCAAGTTGGCTGGCGCAGTGCGGGCGATCTGTCTGGGCTGCCTCCTCTCCAGCCCCGCCTCCGCCGATCCTACAGCCGACCGCATGCAAGCAGGGTTCGAGGCATGGACCGCGACGCATAAAATCACATCCGGCAACCTCGCAATCTTCAAAGACGGGGTCTTGATCAACACCCCCGATCCGGCCCCAGTAGAACTCGCCAGCCTCTCCAAGGCGATCACAGCGATCTGTGCATGGCATATGGTTCAGGATGGCGCCTTTGGCTTTGACAGCGATGTCTCTGACGTGATCGGGACAGGCCCTAAAGGGCTGACCGTGGCGCAGCTTTTGACCCATACGGGCGGCGTCTGGCCGGACATGTCGCAGGGCCGGTGGTCGTTCAATCGCTATGGGGATGATGGGGCCAAGCACAACGCGCTGGCGCTTTTGGCCTTGGACCGCGGGCTTGATGAAAGCCGCACAAACGCTTTCGCCTACTCGAATGAAAACTACGCCATCCTCGGCGCGGTAATCGAAGCGGTGGCTGAAGAACCCTATGAAGACACCTGTGCCGCCCGCGTCTTCCCGCCCGCTGGAGTCACCGCCACACCTTCAGCAAAAACCCATCCCTTTCTGGCATGGGGCGGTTGGAGCATGTCCGTCGCAGACTACGGGCACTTCCACAGGCATTACTTCGGGCCAGACAGCGCTATAGGTCGTGACCCCTTCGCGTTCCCCCATGTGGAAACAGCCGGCGGCGCATACTACGGCATGGGCATGGTCTTTCGCCGCTACAACGACAGCCATAATTTCTGGCATTTCGGGGCATGGTGTCTGCCGGGGCAACTTAATGTGGGCAGCTTTACTGTTTCTTGGGAAGACACATGGTCCGCCGTTGCCGCCTATGATGGCTGTCTGGATTGGGATCAGATGGGCGCGCTTGATGCAGCCCTTGCTGGCGCGGTCTACCCCAGATGATCTTGCGCAGTCTTACTCTGGCCGCTGGCCTCGCAGGCGCGGGCACACTCTCGCAATTCCCTGAGTTTTCGCAACAATATGCGCAACGGCTCGGCGGGGCAGTCGATGCGCTGCAAGAGGTTGTCGATGATTTCGATGCCTCAGCTTCCGCCGCAGGGCTAAGCCGCGATGCCGCCCTGTCTGAACTCACAGGCACAGACTTCCTGAACCGCAGACAAGCAGACATGACCGCGACCTTCACGCGCCACAAAAAGCTACAATCCGATCTCGCTGCCCTGAACGGGGCAGGGCCATTCATGCGCGCCTACCACGGGGCACGGTTCACGGACCCCGACATCGCGAAAGCCGCATGGGCGGCCTACAAACCCGCTTTGCCGATCACTTTCGAAGGGATTGTTTTCGCAGGCGTGGGCTTCATAGGCGGTGCGCTCGCATTGTCATTGATCACAAGCGCGCTGGGCCGGCTGTTCCGGCGAAAACGGCCCGCATAGCCTACGCCCATAGCTTTACCCTTTTCAAAATACTCAAAACGTCACGATGGGTCTTGACCCGTCGACGGTCTCAAGAATGGACAGCTTGGCTGTCCGCAGGGGCCTCGGCGCGATCCGTCAGGCCATAGTCCCGCATGACATGGGCCACCCTGATCCGGTACCCGTCAAACATGCCTGCGCGCCCTTTGGACTGCGACCCGCGATGGGCCGCCAAATTGCGCCAGCGCACCACAGCGGCCTCATCCTCAAAGAAGGACAACGACAGAAACTTGCCCTTCTGGGTCAGGCTCTCAAAGCGCTCGACCGAGACAAACCCCTCGACCTGCTCCAACAGCGGTCGCATCTCGGCGGCAATATCAAAATACTCCGGCGCGCGGCCTTCGGCGGGTTCAACCTCGAATATGACGGCAATCATGTATTCTCTCCTTGGGGGGCAGAAACCAGCTTCAACCATGTCCGGTCCTCGCGCAATATAAAGCCGCGGCTTTGGGCAAATTCATAGTTCTCGCGGCCCAAAGGATCCGCAGACAGCCTCTCGCGGTAGGCTTCATAGGCGGCCAGTGAAGGGATGTTGTAAATCCCGTATCCAAGGGTCGACGACCCTTCATGCGGGGCATAATACCCGATCAAATCAGCGCCACAGCGGGGGATGGCTTGACCCCAAGTGCGGGCGTATTGCGCGAAATCAGCGCGCATTGTCGGGTCGATCTGGTAGCGGATGACACAGGTCAGCATGGCGGGTGATCCTTTTCGAGGTTGCAGTATGGGGCCAACTCTATAGGGTCCGACACAGCTTATGCTTCGATAAGGATCGAACTATGAAAGAAGGACCCAACATCGCAACCCTCGCCGCCCTCATAGGGGACCCCGCGCGGGCAAACATGCTGACCGCGCTCATGACCGGCAAAGCCCTCACCGCAACCGAACTGGCACAAGAAGCAGGGATCACCGCCCAAACCGCCAGCACCCATATCAGCAAACTGGAAACGGGCGGGCTGATCACACGGCAACGGCAGGGGCGGCACAGCTACATCTCACTGGCCTCGGCGGACGTCGCAGGCGTGCTCGAAGGGCTTATGGGTCTGGCCGCAGGGCAGGGGCAAACACGCACACGCACAGGCCCCAAAGACGCAGCGCTCAGGCATGCACGGGTCTGCTACAATCATCTGGCGGGCGAACGGGGGGTGCAAATGTTCGACAGCCTGCAGGCACGACAGCTCATCAAAGTCGCGGGGCCAGAGGTCACACTGACCGACCAAGGAGCGGCCTATATCAACGATTTCGGCATCGACCTTGCAGCACTCAGCTCCAGCAAAACACCGCTCTGCCGGTCCTGTCTGGATTGGAGCGCGCGCAGATCGCATCTGGCAGGATCGCTCGGGCGGGCAATGCTGACACGGATGATCGATCAGGCTTGGGTCACACGGACCACAGGGGACAGAACCATCCGGTTCACGGACCGCGGCAACACGGCCTTCACAGCAGCCTTCCCTCTCACGCAATCCGCTTGACCCCACGCGCCCTTGCGGCCAGTTTGCGCACCAGCAGTGACAGGAGCCGAACGTGGCCAAAACCCCGACGCCCTTCTCAAAATTCGAATGGATGATCGCATGGCGATACCTGCGGGCGCGACGGGCCGAAGGCGGGGTCAGCGTGATGACATGGATCTCGCTCATCGGGATCACACTCAGCGTGCTGGCACTGATCGCAACGCTGGCGGTGCGGGCAGGGTTCAGGGCGGAATTCGTGGACACAATCGTGGGGGCCAACGCCCATGTGACGGTCTATAATTCAGGCAACGTCGACGCCAACGGCAGGATCGACCGGACGATTACCAACTACCAAGACATGGCAGACAACATCCGCGCCGTCGATGGGGTCACTCGGGTCGCACCGCTGATCAAAGGTCAGGTCATGGCCAACCGCAAACAGGCCAACGCAGGGGTTGAGGTCTACGGGATCACGCTTGAAAACCTCAAAACCATCCCGCGCATCGCAGACCCCAAAACAGGACTAGGCGACATCGACGCCTTCAACACAGGCATCGCCATAGGGTCCGGCGTGGCACGCGAACTCGGGGTGGTGCAGGGGGACAAAATCAAGATCATCTCGCCCAACGGGGTGCGCACAGCGCTGGGCACAAGCCCACGGATCAACGCCTACGAAGTGGTCTACATCTTCTCCGCAGGGCGCTATGACATCGACCGGACACGGGTCTATCTGCCCTTCGCAGAAGCACAATCCTTCTTCAACCGCGAGGGCGTAGCGGATGAGCTTGAAGTCATGGTCGAAGACCCCGAAACGGCGGACGACTACGCAATCCCGCTGATCCGCGCGGCGGGTGAGCGCACACAAATATGGACATGGAAAGACGCATCCGGCGGGTTCTTGCGGGCACTCGACGTGGAAGACAACGTGATGTTCGTCATCATGTCGATCCTCGTGTTGATTGCAGCCATGAACATCGTCAGCGGGCTCATCATGCTGGTGAAAAACAAAGGCCGCGACATCGGCATCTTGCGCACAATGGGGCTGTCCGAAGGGTCTGTCCTTCGGGTGTTCTTCATCTGCGGGGCCTTCACAGGGCTGATCGGCACCATTGCAGGGGTGATCCTCGGGTGTCTCTTTGCGCTCAACATCGATGCGCTCTTCGGGCTGGTGGACCGGCTGTCGGGGGGCGGCGTTTGGGATGCCTCGGTGCGGGGCATTTACCACCTGCCGGCCAAGCTGCAATTCTGGGATGTCATGTCGGCCATCGGGTTGTCCTTGGGGCTGTCCTTCATCGTGACACTCTTTCCGGCACGCCGCGCCGCGCGCATGAACCCCGTTGAGGCGCTGCGTTATGAATGACCCAATGCTGTCCCTGCGCGGGGTCACCAAAGCCTACAACACAGGCAAACCGTCCGAGGTCACAGTGCTACGTGGTGTCGATATCGATGTGGCAGGGGGTGAGGTCGTGGCGCTCGTCGCACCTTCGGGTGCAGGCAAATCGACGCTGCTGCACATCGCAGGGCTGCTCGATACGCCAGACGCAGGGGCTGTGAAGATCGGGGGGCTTGATATGACGGGTCTCAGCGATCGCAAGCGCACCGCCGCACGGCGCGAGGACATTGGTTTCATATACCAATTTCACCATCTGCTGCCGGAGTTTTCGGCGTTGGAAAACATCGTGCTCCCGCAACTTGCCAATGGCACATCAGAACGCAGCGCCAAGGATCATGCGATGGATTTACTGGCGCAAGTCGGCGTGGCAGATCGCGCCAGCCACCGCCCTGCCGCACTGTCGGGCGGCGAACAACAGCGCGTCGCTTTCTGCCGCGCATTGGCCAACAAACCGCGCCTTCTGCTGGCCGATGAACCGACCGGAAATCTTGACCCCGATACCTCCGATCAGGTGTTTGAGGCGCTTATGGGCCTTGTGCGCACCACGGGTCTTGCCGCCTTGATCGCTACCCATAACCTTGATCTGGCCGCGCGTATGGATCGCACCCTGCGCCTGACCGCCGGATCGTTTGAGCCTTAAGAAAGTCCCCAACTATGCCCCTGATATCGCTCGCTGAAATTGAATCCGTCACACACAAAGCGCTTGTTAAACATGGCGCAAGTGATGCCATCGCCGCCCATGTGGCCGATGCTGTCAAAGTGGCCGAAGGCTACGGCAACCGCATTTGCGGGCTTTACTACGTCGAAAGCTATTGCCAGCAACTCGCCAGCGGGCGCGTCAAAGGCGATGTGACCCCTGATGTGACAACTCCCAAAGCGGGGGCCGTCTATGTAGACGCCAAATTCGGCTTCGCACAGCCCGCCTTTGCCGCCGCTTTGCCAGCTGCGATCAAAGCCGCGCAAACCAATGGCACAGCCTCCCTCGCGGTAGGCCACGCGCATACCTGCACCTCATTGGGTTACTTTACCGATCAAATCGCCCGCGCAGGGCTGATCGGCATCGGCATGACCAACGCATCGCCCATCGTGGCCCCTCCGGGCGGCAAAACCCGCGTGATCGGCACCAACCCGATGGCCTTTGCCGTGCCTGATGGGCAGGGCGGCGTTGCCATGCAGTTCGATCAATCCACCACCACCGTCGCACTTGGCAAAATCACCATGGCCAAAGCCGCGGGCGAGGCTATCCCCGAAGGCTGGGCGCTTGATGCAGATGGCAACCCGACAACCGACCCCGAAGCCGCACTTGCAGGATCGCTCGTGTCCATGGGCGGCTACAAAGGCTGGGGCTTTGGTCTGATGGCAGAGCTTCTGACCGCAGGTCTCACAGGCAGCGTCGCATCGCGCGATGTGAAGCCCCTCAAAGCCCCCGAAGGCGCGCCCCACGATTTGGGCCAGTATTACCTGTTGATTGACCCCGAAACATCGGGTGCATTCTACGACCGCATGGCGCAAGTGTCTCAGGCCGTCGCGCTGGACGAAGGCGCGCGTATGCCCGGCCAAGGCAAAGCCGCGCAAGACCCCGTAGACGTGCCGGATGCCGTCTGGAATTTGGTCACTGGACTGGCTGGATAAGTCTTAACGGGCAGAGCGTTGCAAAGCGGTTTAGCCCGACTGATCTGCGCCATATAACATTAGAAAAATCTTTTAATAATTTGTTAATAAATAGATTTACGGTTTCGCCGCGAAACCTGAAACCGATCTGGGTACCCCCAAATCTTAAGCCTGTTGCGTGATCCAAACCCCCAAAGCCATCACCGAAATCCCTGCCGCTCGGGTCAGTGAAAGCGGGCTGATATTGGCTCCGAAAAGCCCGAAATGATCGATCAAAGCCGCCGAAATCAGCTGCCCCAAAAGCACGAAAAAGACCGCATTTCCAACCCCGATTTTGGGCGCAATAAAGGTGATCGAAAGCACATAAAAAGCAATCAAGACCCCCGCCAAAAAGAGGTGTTTCGGAGCCGAAATCATGCCTGAGAATCCCTCAATTCCAGTGCCGATTGCGACCATTCCAGAAGCCACCATCGCCACCATAAAAAGCACCGTCGCCGCCGCCGCAGGCGACCCGATATACCCTCCTAAAGCCGCATTCAAAGCCGCCAAAACAGGGATCCCAATCCCCGCAGTCAACATGATCGCACTGTAGTAAGTCATCGTTTTTTGTCCTTAAAACGTGGTCGGATTCTAGCTGCAAATCCCGTCGATTTCGGCCCCGTCCCAAGGCTTTATGATCTCCGTGTTCGGCAGGATTTTTGAGACATCTGAAATCGGAAAAGACTGCTTGAGCAGGGCATGCAACCGCGCCGTCCGAGGCGCCTCAGGGGCCAATGCCGCGCAGCAAACGAACTCCTCAACGATCCCGCCTTGCTGCTCATATCCATAGTCCGAAAGCCGCGCATCGGGGCGAATTTCGAACAGATAAGGGTCCGCCCCGCCGCCATGTTCAGAGGCCGCTTTCAGCGGGTGATATCCGGTTTCGCTGCGATTCTGCCACTGCCAGATATGGGTCATTTCGTGGGCAAAAAGCATGGCCGCAACAAGATTAACGCGGCCCGGATACTCTCTCATGTAGTTTTCGATGTACCAGTCTTTGTCAAAATAAACGCGGTTGAAAATGGCCACGGCGGCGGGGCTGGTGGTGACGATTTGCTCGGTCGGTTCGGGAAAAATCCGTTCGCGACAGGTGATCCGAGGCCGCTTTTGACGGCGAAACGTGACCGAAGCCGTTGGGGCCCCGTTTACCAGACGCACCTTTTTTGTGTTGATCTGATTTCCGTGCATGGCCTTGGCAAAAGCGGTCTCCGTTTCAGTCAGGGGCCGTCCACAAGAGGCCAGCAGAGAGAGGATCAAAAGAGCGCGCAAAATCATGACTGGCACCTTAGCGGCGCCATGCGTGAAGGGAAGGGCCATTCGGATTTAGATAAAATCTGACAGATGTTTCGAGCGAGGTTTGGGGCGATGTTAACCGGCCTGCGGCTACACAATTCCTCGTGTTTGACCTTAGCAGGAGAGTATCAGTGATTAAGTCCCTTTTAACTGCCGCCTTTGTTTTGATGGCCGGAACCGCGCAGGCGGAGCTTTCGGATTTGTTTGAAGAGTGGTCTTCCAAGCGGCCTTATGTGCCTGCGGTCAAACACACCCGACCTATGCTGTATGAAACGCCTTCCATGGCCTATCGCGGGCAGCATTTTACCAATGCTCTGGGCTGTGATTATTCGCGGGCAGGGGCGCCGGGGCAGGTGGTGTGGCACTTGATCGTGCAAACGCGCCGCAACGGATGCCCCAATAGGATTGTTCAAAAGGGCTGATGTTACAGAGGTTTGTCGGCCTCGTGATGGAATGCGATTAATTAGGGACTATTTGTTTCATAACTCTTTGGCTAGCTTCAGTGTAGAAGCACAGGACAATCTGTCTTGGTGCATATCCCTTCAGAATGAGGGGCAGCTTAGGAGAAGAAAACAATGGCAAAAGTTATCATTCCAACAGTATTCGGTTTCGTATCCTTGATGGGCGTTTGGGTTATCACATCGGCCAACCACATCATGATGATGTAAGGCGGTCAGGGCCGCATCAGCGTGGCGGTGGCCAAGGCAATCGGTTTGTCGCTGGCATCCACTGTGATCGTGGCCCGACAGAAATAGAGGCTGCGCCCCGGTTTCACGACCTCGGCGCGGCAGTGCATGATATCGCCCTGACCGGCCCGCAAGAATTGCGTGTCGAGGGTGGTGGTCGCGAAGGGAATAAATTCCTGCGCGTGACCAAAGCCAGCAAAGACAATGGCCGTATCTGCAAGCGCAGTCATGGCTTGGCCGCAGACGATGCCGCCCACGCGCGTGATGTCATCAGTGATCGGCATGCTAAGATGCGCATGGGTTTGGTCGATGGACGCGACGGTAATGTCGAGCGCGTTGATCCATGGGGCGAAGGCTTGGGTTAGGATGGCTTGGGCGGATGTGGGTGTCATGGGGTGCATTATCCTATGAGGATATTTGAAATCTTTTAGCCAAGTACTCGTTGGCTAACTCATCAGAAAGTTTTATTGGGAGAAGGCAGTAATCTTCGTATTCTTGGTCATGGCCTCCTCCGTAACCAGTATAGAGCCAGATCTCGCTAAACTCGCTACGTGATGCGACGGATGCGATTTCGACAGCAATTCGTTCGAAGTCATTCAACCCAGCTATCGCAGTGCGATTGTCCAGCACAAGGACTGTTTCCCTTTTTCCATCATGGTTCTTTTGTTGCTTCTTGGCGATCGCATTGTTCACTTCAGAAAGTAAATCTAAAGCGGACAGATCTTGCAAAGACGTAAAGAATCTTGGCAGTTCTGGAAAGTATGGGTTAGGTACTTCGTCGCTGTTTGAAAGCCCTTCTGCTTCGTATCCTTTAAATGCGACGTTTAGCGCGGCGTCAGGAAAAGATTTTGCAATTTTTTTTAGAAGTCCAAGGCGCACGGTCTTGTAGTATGAGTGCCGTTGAATCATCTCCTCGGCAGTGATTTTCTTAAAGAAATTTGCTCTGTCAGTGAAAGAACTGATCTCGACATTGATTGTCGAGCCTGAACTTAATTCAAGCCGAAAGTCCCATGGCTTATCTCTACTTAGAATGTTGAACCCAATTGGGCCATTCCCTATGACTTTAACCATATGAGAAACATAGTGGCGAAGAATTATTTCTTCTCTGAAACTCTCCTCTAGTGCATTCAAGTAGGCGGCGTGAAGCACCTTGCCATCAGGTTCAACCCAAAAATACTGTTTGCAATTATGAAGTAGGCTTGGGTCTTTTTCGGGAAAGAAGCCATTTCTTCTTATCGCCTCAGGGTTGGCGGCAAAGTACTTTGCATTCAGTCGAAAATGAATGGCCGTTTTTTGAAAAATCAAACATCCAACTCCTCCACAAACCGTGCGTTCTCTTGGATATATTGAAACCGTAGCTCCGGTTTCTTCC
>CAZWSE010000099.1:0-12127 GCA_964636575.1 uncultured Sulfitobacter sp.
GTCCCGTCGCGCTGCACGTATGACACGCCCATAATTGCAATAATCGGCATGGCCGCTTCGATGTAGTCAACGTAGCCCATCATCGGCGAGGCGAAGAATTTGCGTCCCGTCACCGAATAAGCGGCCAGAAACATGAGTGAGAAAATGGCAAGCCCGCTCAGCAAAGCGCAAAAGCGTTCAAGGGGTAAAAGCATCCGGTCGAGTTTGCTCAGTAAACTGGAATCCTCCAGCACGGCGGCACTGCCTGCCATGTCGTCCCTCCCCCTTGTTGGAAAAGCGGCCCCAAGGACTGTACCTCGGGACCGCTTAAAGTCTTGTGGTCAGATCAGCTGCCGGACTTGGCGTCGGCCAATGTCTTCACAACCAGATCGTACAGCTCCTGACCGGGAAGACCTTGGGCTTCCATGTCAGCAATCCACGCGTCACGGATCGGGTCAGCGGCCTTGGCTTTGAACTCAGCAATCACGGCCTCATCGATCTCAACCTTCTTGACGCCTTTTTCGGCAAGAACACTGTCCCAACGCTCCAGCAGGCTGGCGTAGTTGGCCAGATAGTGATCAAGCGCCTCGTCAACGGAGCTATCAAGGGCCGCGCGTTCGGCGTCGGACAGGCTCTCATAGGCGTCGATGTTGACAACCACAGGGCAGTTCACGGTGCCGGGGTTCAGGTTGGCAGTCCACCAGTCAGCTTGGTTGATTGTGCCAAAGCTCAGGTGGGCGTGCTGGGCGAAGGCGACGGTATCAACAACGCCGGATTCCATCGCTTGGTAGGCTTCTGTCGCAGTCACAGAGGTCGGAACAGCACCTACAGCTTCAAAGGCTTTGCCCAGACCACCTGTGGCACGGACACGCATGCCTTCAAAATCGGCCAAAGTCATACGGGGATCACCGGTACCAACCAAGTTGTACTGCGGCATCGGCGAGGTCATCAGCAGCTTTGCATTCCACTGGGCCATTTCCTCGGCGGCAGCAGGGTGGGCATAAACGGCCTTGGATACAGCGCGCTCTTGATCAAGGTTCTCAACGCCCAGGAACGGCAGTTCCAGAACGGTGACAACACGGTTCTTGTCGCGGTGGTAACCCGCACAGAACTGGGCCATCTCAAAGGCGCCGATGGAAATGCCATCAAGGTTTTCACGGTTCTTGGACAGACCGCCATAGCTGACGTTCATGGTAAACTCGCCGCCGGTCTTTTCAGACACGAGCTCGGCAATCTTTTCAACGTGCTCTGTAAAGGCGCGACGTTTACCCCAGACAGAGACGTTCCATTCTGTCGCCATTGCCTCAGCAGCAAAGGACAGGCTTACGGTGCCAGCAACGGCCCCTACGATAAACTTATTCATTGGTTTCTCCCTTTTGATTGAGACACATCAGCATTTTTTGGAGCAGAGTGCAAAGGCTCCATGACCCGACGTAGCATATTTTGCACGCAGCAGTGCATGCATCCGAGCTTTTGAGTTAGCTCACCCAAACAAGACAGCCTGAAAGACCCATGAAATTGACCCCGACACCGTCGATTCTGTAAACATCTTTACAAACTCGCCGCAGGAGTCCCGCCAAACATTTTCTTCTGCGCGTCCTTAGATATGATCGCGCGAGAGGACAGAGTGCGCATTTGTTGCGCACACTGGGGAGAATTAGGGAGACATTCAATCATGGCCACAACATATCCACCATCCAAAGAGATGGCGCAAAACGCGCACGTCGATGCAGCAAAATACGACGAAATGTATGCGGCCTCTGTTAAGGATCCGACGGCCTTCTGGGACGCACACGGCAAGCGGATCGATTGGATCAAACCCTATTCCAAAGTCAAAGACGTCACCTATGACTACGGCAAGGTTGACATCAACTGGTACAGCGATGGCACGTTGAATGTCTCTGCCAACTGCATCGACCGCCACTTGGCGACCCGCGGCGATCAAACGGCAATCATCTTTGAACCCGATAACCCCGATGAAGACGCGCAGCACATCACCTACAAGCAGTTGCATGCATCCGTCTGCAAAATGGCGAACATCCTCAAATCGATGGGCGTCGGAAAAGGCGACCGCGTGGTCATCTACATGCCCATGATCCCAGAAGCGGCCTATGCGATGCTGGCCAGCGCACGGATCGGGGCGATCCATTCGATCGTCTTTGCAGGGTTCTCGCCCGATGCGCTTGCGGCGCGGGTCAACGGATCAGAAGCAAAAGTCGTCATCACAGCGGATCAAGCGCCGCGCGGTGGCAAAGCGACGCCTTTGAAAGCAAATGCAGACACAGCGCTGTCGCAATGCGATGACAGCGTTAAGCTTTTGGTGGTCAAACGCACAGGCGGCGAAACCGCTTGGACCGACGGGCGCGATTTTGACTACAACGCTATGGCGAAGGACGCATCAGACGATTGCGCGCCGGAAGAAATGAACGCCGAAGATCCGTTGTTCATTCTTTACACTTCTGGCTCAACAGGCATGCCCAAAGGCGTTGTGCACACCACAGGCGGCTACATCGTCTATGCAGCAATGACCCATGAAATCGTATTTGACTACAAAGACGGCGACGTCTTTTGGTGTACAGCGGATGTGGGTTGGGTCACGGGCCACAGCTATATCGTCTATGGACCACTTGCGAATGGCGCGACGACGCTGATGTTCGAAGGCGTACCAACCTATCCCGACGCCAGCCGGTTCTGGCAGGTCTGCGAAAAGCACAAGGTCAACCAGTTCTACACAGCCCCCACAGCCATTCGGGCGCTGATGGGCCAGGGCGACAGCTTTGTTGAAAAAGCAGACCTCAGCTCGGTCCGCATTCTGGGCACCGTGGGCGAGCCGATCAACCCGGAGGCTTGGAACTGGTACAACGATGTTGTCGGCGGCGGTCGTTGCCCAATCGTTGACACTTGGTGGCAAACGGAAACGGGCGGTCACTTGATGACCCCCCTGCCCGGCGCACATGCAATGAAGCCCGGATCTGCGATGAAACCTTTCTTCGGGATCGAGCCGATTATTCTGGATCCGACTTCCGGCGATGAGATCACCACCAATCCTGCCGAAGGGGTGCTGTGCATCAAAGACAGCTGGCCCGGACAAATGCGCACCGTTTGGGGCGATCACGAGCGGTTCCAGCAAACGTATTTCAGCGACTACAAAGGCTACTACTTTACCGGTGACGGGGCCAAACGCGACGAGGACGGTGACTACTGGATCACGGGCCGTGTGGATGATGTGATCAACGTCTCCGGCCACCGTATGGGCACGGCCGAAGTTGAATCCGCACTGGTAGCACATGCCAAAGTGGCCGAGGCCGCCGTGGTGGGATATCCGCACGATATCAAAGGCCAAGGCATCTACTGCTATGTGACCTTGATGAACGATGAGACCCCAAGTGACGAATTGCTGATGGAGCTTAAGAAATGGGTCCGCTCTGAAATTGGCCCCATCGCCACACCAGATGTGATCCAATGGGCGCCCGGCTTACCCAAGACCCGTTCCGGCAAGATTATGCGCCGCATCCTGCGCAAGATCGCTGAAAACGACTATGGCGCCTTGGGCGATACCTCGACCCTCGCCGATCCGTCGGTAGTCGACGATCTGATCGCCAATCGCGCAGGCTAGTCCAGCTTTAAGCTAGATTGTACCCCGTGTTGCGCCGCAGGACATTGCGGCGCAATAGGATTGCGCGCACACGCGTGGTCGCACATCAGGCCGCATCCGACGCAAATCATCATGGACACCCCCGCCATGCCGTGACAGGACACGAGCCTATCCTTGTGCTTTTAGGCGTCCCATGTCGCAAACCTTCATCCCCGGCCCTGACACCGCCCGTGCTTACCGCGACGCTTTGGCCTGTTTTGGGACCGGTGTGACAGTCATCACCGTCGCGACGCCTGATGGTCCGATGGGCATCACCGCCAATTCATTTGCCTCCGTGTCGCTTGACCCACCCTTGGTGCTGTGGTCGCCCGCCAAAGGATCACGCCGGTATCCTGCCTATATCGACGCCTCTCATTTTGTGGTGCATATCTTGGGCGTTGAACAAGGATCGATTGCCGATGGCTTTGTGGCCGCAGCGGATGCGTTTTCAGAACTGGACTGGGCCCCAAATGATCACGGCGCCCCTGTCATCCAGGGCTGCTTGTCTCATTTCGAGTGTACCACCCACGCTATCCACGACGCTGGCGACCACAGTATTGTTCTGGGCCGCGTCATCCGCGCCTCACATCGCGCTGGCAAAGGGTTGTTGTTCAAGCAAGGCCAGTACGGGCGCTTTGCCCCCAACGGTTGATCTTTTTGCGGGTGTCCCGAAGCCTCCGGCGGAGGTATTTTTATCAAGAAGAAGCGCGCCTCGGGTTTTATGTTTGCTTGTGAACGGCCCCTTTCGATGGTTACCTGATCGCCAACTGATGTCGCCATTTGTTTCTTGAGGATCTTTCATGTCCCAGATCACTGTTTTTGCTGCCAAAGAGATCATTACGATGGATCCCAACCGTCCCCGCGCGACCCATGTTGCTGTGCGGGAGGGCGAAGTACTTGCCGTTGGCGATGCCACATGTGCCGACCAATGGGGGCCTGTGGCCCATGATGACAGTCTGGCCCATGCCGTATTGATGCCGGGTTTTGTCGAAGGTCATGCCCATATGATGGCCGGTGCTATGTGGCAGTATGCCTATGCAGGCTTTCACGACCGGATTGATCCTGATGGCACCCTTTGGCCGGGGCTGACCGATATTGACGGGGTGATCGCCGGGTTGACCGACTACGCAAACGGGTTGGATAAGGACGAACCCCTGATCGGCTGGGGGTTTGATCCGATCTTTTTGACGACCGAGCGGCTGTCGCGCCATCACCTTGACCAGATCAGCACCGACAGACCTATCGCAATCATGTTCTCGAATTTCCACCTGATGTGCGTAAATTCCAAAGCGCTTGAAATGGCCGGCTTTGACCGTGAAACCAACGCGGAAGGGGTGCTAAAAGACACGTCAGGCGAACCCACAGGCGAATTGCAGGAAATGGCCGCCATGTTTCCGGTCATGCGCCGTGTGGGGATGGATTTCAGAAGCCTCAGCCAGTCCAAAGACGCGATCATCTCTTACGGCAAGGTCTGCCAGCACGCAGGGGTCACAACGGCGACCGACCTGTTTTCATCCATGGCAGATGACGATCTGGACCTGATGCTTGAGGTCACCGGTTCAGACAGCCTGCCGCTGCGGATCGTACCTGCCTTGGGCGCAATGGACGGAACGCCCGACCAGATCGCGGATCGCGCTTTGGCGCTCAAAGCCCGATCAACTGACAAGTTGCGGCTGGGGGCGGTCAAACTGATGACGGATGGGTCTATCCAAGGCTGGACAGCGCGGGTCAAATCGCCAGGCTACGTCGGCGGGCAGCCCAACGGGCTATGGAACACCAGCCCAGATCAGATCAACGCCTTGGTGTCGAAAATGCACGAAAAGGGCGTGCAGATGCACATCCACGTCAACGGGGATGAGGCCAGTCAAGTCGTGCTGGACGCCATTGAACAGGCCAGCATTACGCACCCATGGCAAGGACACCGGCACGTCTTGCAACACTGCCAGATGATGGGGCCTGACCAATTCCGCAAAGCCGTCGATCTGGGCTGCTGCTGCAATATCTTTGCAAACCACATTTGGTACTTCGGGGATCAGCACGCGGCACTCACCATCGGGGAAGACCGCGCTCTTCGAATGGACGCCAGCCGCGCGGCCTTGGATGCAGGGGTGAACATGGCGATCCACTCAGACGCGCCAGTCACGCCAATGGGGCCGCTTTTCACCGCGTGGTGTGCCGTGAACCGCAAAACCATGAGCGGGCGCACATTGGGGGACGCGCAGAAGATCACCGTGGATGAAGCGCTTTACGCGATCACGCTCGGGGCGGCCTATACACTGCGCTTGGATGCCGAAATCGGCAGCATAGAAACCGGCAAACGGGCTGACTTTGCAATCCTTGGGGCAAACCCAACAGACGTAGACCCAGAGGCGTTGAAAGACGTGCCCGTGCTTGGAACAGTCCATGGCGGCCACGTACATCTGCTATGAACCGGCTTCCCCTGACAGTCATCGGCGGATACCTCGGCGCCGGAAAAACAACGCTGATCAATCGGCTCTTGGCTGAAGATCACGGGCAAAAGCTGCTGGTGATGGTCAATGATTTCGGGGCGATCAATATTGATGCGGACCTGCTTAGCTCCAAAGACGAAGACACGCTGACCCTGACCAACGGCTGCATCTGCTGCACGATGGGGGCTGATCTGTACATCGCGCTTAGCACCGCGCTTGACCGGACACCGCGCCCCGATCATCTGATTGTCGAAGCCAGCGGTATCGCCGATCCAAGCCGGATCGCAGCCGCCGCCGTGGCAGAGCCAGACATGATCTATTCAGGCACCCTGACAGTCGTGGATGCGCTGGAATTTGAAGGGCTTAGCACGGACGATCAAATAGGCCCGCAGATCGAAGCCCAAGTGGCTGTGGCCGATGTGGTTCTGGTCAGCAAAACCGACCAGCTTGCCCCTGCCCTCAAGACGCAGCTCGAAGGGTTGACCAACGCACCCGCAGTGTTGCT
Source organism: uncultured Sulfitobacter sp. (assembly GCA_964636575.1). Classification (GTDB taxonomy): domain Bacteria; phylum Pseudomonadota; class Alphaproteobacteria; order Rhodobacterales; family Rhodobacteraceae; genus CAZWSE01. The sequence continues at coordinate 6,569 of CAZWSE010000099.1, forward strand.
TTCAGACGCGCAAGAGGTCGCGCCTTTGCTGTTAGAGCCGCGTCTGACGCGCCCCGTCCTTGGACAAGGTGGCCCGAAGCACCCAGCCTATTTCGCTTGGTCGGTGGAGCCAAAAACACCAATGGACCGAACACCGCTGATGACACTTTTGCACGACAGACCGACAGGGCTTTACCGTGTCAAAGGGCATGTGCCCGCCCTCGATGGCACGGCGTGGCAAGTGCACTGTGTCGGTCGGCAGGTTTCAGTGGCCAAAGCAGACAAACAGCCCGACCCCCGTGTTGTGGGGATCGGGCTGGGAAATGCGATAGACGCTGATAGCTTGGATGCGTGGTGGGCCGGCGCGGCTTAAAGAAATACGTCGCCGTCCGCGAATTGCAGCACCTCGACCCATAGCAGGGTATCGATGCCGTCGTTGCCTTGGGTATCTGTGACACGGTAGCGATTACCGCCTTGGTCCTCGATCAGATAGTCGTCTTGATCGCCCGAGAAAATCACGCGATCCCAACCAGAACCACCATGGATGTAATCGTTGCCCAAACCGCCGGTGATCGTATCAACCCCGCCGTTGCCATAGATCACATCGTTGCCGCCCAAACCGCGCAAGACGTTGCGGTCGTGGTCGCCGGTCAGGATGTCCATATGGCTTGATCCGGTCAGGTTTTCGATCTCAGTGTACAGGTCAAACTCGGCATCGCCGGTCAAACCGCGCCCCAAGAACAATGAGGCTTGAATGCCTTCGGACGAAGCTGTGTAGGCCACAGTATCGCGGCCGCTGCCGCCATCATAGCGGTCTTTGCCGCCGCCAGAGCCCACAAACCAGTCAGAGCCACCAAGGCCGCGGAAATCTTCCGCGCCAGCCCCGCCAATGATCAGATCATTGTGGCCAGAGCCTGTCGCACGTTCGATGCTGTCGTAAGTATCGCCCTGTGCTTGTCCGCCCATGCCCATGCCCAACGCGAAATCAATTGTAACGCCAGAGGCTGCACTGGAATAGGCAATCATGTCGCGCCCTGTGCCACCTTCATAGGTGTCGTCGCCGTTAGAGCCCACAAACCAGTCATAGTCGCCGAGGCCGCGCAAACGGTTGTCGCCGGAATCGCCGGTGATGTGGTCACCGCGCACCCCGCCCGTGGCGTGTTCAATGCTGTTGAGGGTATTCGTGTCCGGCCCAACAATCGCGTAGTTCATGCTCAGGTTGATCACGACGCTTTGGAAGTGATCCGAAAAGCTGACCATATCGTTGCCTGGACCGCCGTTGACCATGTCAGAGCCAAGATAAGGGTTGATCCAGTCGGCACCACCGTTGCCGTTCAGGGTGTCATCGCCAGACCCGCCAGTTAGGGTATCAGAATTGCCCGTGCCAGTGCGGACCACCGGATCGGTTGGATAGTTGTTCGCATCTGCGGCCACAGCGTCGACTTTGACGTTGTCAGACCCGATCGTGAAGTTGCGTACAATTGTACCGTTCAGACCACCGCCCGAGAACGTCACCGTCCAGTCGCCCGCTGCAAGTTCCATCTGGTAACCACCGCTGGACCAAGACACCGTGCTTTGCGATGTGTTGCCTGAAACAGCCGTGATCGTAACACCGCCAAGACCTTCGCCAGCGTCGTAGAAACGATCCCCGTCCGCGTCATCAATCACAACGCCCACAACTTGGGCTTCATAGTCAAACCGGTTGCCAAAGTGCTGTGTTACTACCAACTCGCCGACTTGAGTGTTGTTGTTGGTTTCTTCAATGGCGCCAATGCCCACTTCAGTGAAGTTTTCGCTTAGGATCGTATTGCGGTGACCGGCTGGCTGTTGGATGCCCGTCGTCGTGTCGCCCCAGTCGATGTAGAACCCGGCGTGGGCAAATGTCGCGTCATCGGCATAGGCATAAATGTTTTCACCAATCCGCTGCAGATTGTCATAGCCTGCATTGCGGGCGCGGTCGATCAAACTCGCCTCACCTGGCAGGTTGTGCGATTGGGTGTCATAGGTGATCATCCCTTGGGAATGGATCTCAGCCGAACCGGACAACGCGGAATTCCACGCCAGCGGTGGGACAGTCGTGTAGGAATTGAACTGCGACAGAAGCAGGTCCATATCGACGTCAAAGTACCGCAACGCACCGGTAATTCCGGCAGAGATACCAGTCTGGCTGTCCGCATTCAAAATCAGTTCATCGAACTCACCGCTCGGGTCATACCGGGCACGGTTAATAAGCTCTAGCATTTCCTGTTCTTCGTTCGTTGGGGTCGTCATTGGGCCACCTTCCACTTTTGTCCAGCGGAAGGGTTAGACCCCGAAGCGGGCAATTTATGGGCAACAGCGTGTCGGGAATAGGAGTAACGGCTTCGTGTAGGGCATCAGCCCGCAGCAAGGCGCCCATCTGCGCAAAAACCCACGCATAAGGCAGGCAAGGTCACTCTTGGTTGATCGCAATCTTCTCGACGTTGGATTTCTCAATCCACTTAGCGAGCAAAGACTGAACAGCCTCAAGATCACGGATATCAATGGCCTTGCGCAGGTTCTGAATAACGTTGGCCACCTCGATCTCGGACAAACACCCCTCTTGAGCGCGCAAAATCTTGGGATGCGGGGTGGTCAACATGTCAGAACCGATCAAAAGCTCTTCATGCAGCTTCTCACCGGGGCGCAAGCCAGTGATCTGGATTTCAATATCACCCTTGGGGTTCTCATCGCTGCGCACGGTAAAGCCCGCACCTTCGATCATCTGCTTGGCAACTTTGCGGATGGGAACAGGCTCGCCCATATCCAGCACAAAGACATCGCCATCACGGGCAAAAGATCCAGCCAGCAAAACCAAACGAACGGCTTCGGGGATGGTCATAAAGTAGCGGGTCACATCACCGTGGGTCACGGTCACAGGGCCGCCACGGGCAATCTGGTCTTGGAACAACGGGATAACAGAACCGGATGATCCCAGCACATTGCCAAAGCGGACCATCGAAAAGGTCGTGGTCTGGGACCGCGTGGCCAGGTCCTGCACAATCAGTTCGGCCAACCGCTTGGAACAGCCCATCGCGGACACAGGGCGCACAGCCTTGTCGGATGACACAAGGGTGAAACTTTCAACATTGGCGGCGCGGGCCTCATCGGCCAGAATTTTGGTGCCAAAGACATTGTTGCGCATGCCTTCGATCAGGTTGGATTCGACCATAGGCACGTGCTTATATGCAGCAGCATGCATCACCACATTAATCTCGTGGCGCTCAAGGGTGTGGCGCACAAGCGAGGCTTCGCAGATAGATCCCAGCACAGGCACAACCGTGATCTGGTTGGTCATTTCAGCCAGTTCGCGCTCAATGTTATAAAGCGACAATTCGCTGTGATCCATCAAGACCAGCTTCATCGGGCCACAGGCAAGCAACTGACGGCACAGCTCTGATCCGATTGATCCGCCAGCGCCTGTAACCAGAATATTCTTGCCTGCATAGGCATCCGATACGCCGGGCAGTTCTTCTTCCAGACGGTTGCGGCCCATCAGGTTGGTAAACTCAACGGGGGCAATCTTCTTGGTGATCTCACCCTTTTCAACCAGTTCAGCAAAGGACGGCAGGGCCAAAACCTCAGCACCGATGTTGCGCAATTCGCGGGCGATGCGGGCCTGCGCAGGTTGGCTGACCGACGGCATCGCCAGAACAACGCGCTCAATGCCTTTGGTGCGGATCAACTCGGCGATCTGGGTCGGGGCATGTACATAAAGGCCCATGACGGTCATAGATTGCAGGCGCGGATTGTCGTCTACAAAGGCGATGGGCTGCACTTTCTTATCCGTGCTCAAGGCAGCGGCAAGCTGTTGACCGGTTTGGCCTGCCCCGTAAATCAAAACGCGGGCGCGCGGCTCACCTGCGGAATAAATCCGCATCAGAACACTGCGCAGCAGGATACGCGACCCGACCGACAAGATCAGATAACTCATCGCCACAACGACAAAGCCGGACTGCGGCAATGGCGCAAACGGAAGACTGGACAGCGCAGCGCCCGTCAGCCCGAAAACAGCCGCAACAACGCCCGTATGCAACACAGACCTTTGTTGATAAGCGTTCAACCGCAGTCGGTGCAGGCCGAAATGAACCGTCAAAGCGACCGCCAAGGGGATGCTCAGCACAAGATACGGCAAAGCCGCCAAGACAGTCTGACCATCGGGAAATCTGTTTTGAACAAGCGCATGTGCCAGAACAAAGGCCATGCACATCCAAAGAATATCAAGCGACAGCAAGATTCGACGTTTTTGCTCTGCTTTCAGAGACAAACAAAAATCATAAAGCATACAGCACTGTCACCTAGCTTACAGGGTTTGAACTAACACACTGTTCTGCCCTGCTTAATTCCCTAACCCTTTCATATGTTAAAAAAGCATCGGTGAACAGAGATTGCATCAAAAGCAGGCATTCTGTTGCCGATAGGTTGCGGATCAATTCCCGCCGCGCCCTTTCGGGACAAATCCTCGAAAAACCGTGGCCAAAACCAGCCGCGCATCAAAGCACAAGGACTGTTGGCGCGTATAAATGCGATCAAGGGCCGCTTTTCGGGGCACGCAACGCCCAATATAGGCCGCCTCGGTTTGCTCAGACGTCGTACAAGCGCTCAAAATCCGTTCTTCGGTGCGGTGGTAGACCAAGGTCGCCAGCCCTGTAACACCGGGCCGCGATTTCAGCACTTGCGCGTAGAGATCGGGAAATTGCTCCACATACCGGCGCAGTGGCGGGCGCGGGCCAACAAAGCTCATGTCCCCGCGCAGGATGTTAATCAGTTGCGGCACCTCATCCAGCCGCCATCTGCGCAACCAATGCCCGGTGCGCGTCACCCGTGCTGTCTTGTCGCCGCCCGTGACTCCGGTGTTTTGGATAGCGTCTTGCATGGTGCGGAACTTAATCAGCGTGAAAGGCTTACTCGGCCCGCGCATACGCTCGGATAGATAAAGAACAGGCCCCCCATCAATCAGCTTTATGCAAATGGCGACCAAGACCCCCAAAGGCAGAAGAGGCAGGCAAAGTATCCCCGCCAGAACAAGATCAAAGAGGCGCTTGGATAGGGTCATCACTTCGGGTGCCGCAAAAACTTGGTTTGTGCAATCATTTCATTAACCGATGCAGGTGGCAGCGGCGTAATGCTATGTAGTCGCGCAAGGTCAAGAACCACTTTTGCTGTCGCTGATGCCGGGGCTTCACGCCAGCTTAGCTCTATCCTGTCTGTCTTTATGAATTCTTCCATATAAACGGCAGGATGCGAGGCTATATTGATGCAAGCAGGCAAGGACGCACAGTTTTCCAAAGCGAACACAGCATATGCCAAGTCCGCGGCCGACACATAACTGCGCAACGGCCCCTTACCATCTTCAAACCGATCCAACGTAACGGCGCCTTTGATCAACGCAGGGTACAGGCTGTCCGCGCCAAACACATTGCCTATTCGCATGCAGCAGGTCTGCACAGGCCCGTCATACCTTGCGACGGCTTGCTCCATCTCTAACTTGGACCGACCGTAGTCCGAAAACGGTGCAACAGGCCCGTCCTCCTCGTGCGGCGCGTCCGATTTGGGATAAAC